>CAZPTW010000320.1:0-4234 GCA_964589235.1 uncultured Smithella sp.
TTCGCCGACCCGCAGGAAAACGCCGAAGGTCTGCTCAACCAGGCACAGCATATCGTCAGCGCCCTGCACATCGTCCGGGGCATGGCGGTGGACCGCGACGCGAAAGGCAACATCACGGCCAGTGAATCGACCCAGTGGTCGAGTTTCCGTGATCACACGAACCGCGTTTACTACTTTCGCACATACGATAACTTCAACCTACGCAAGATCGATCTCAAGAGGCTTGATTTTCAGGCCGCCAAGGTGAAAACCATCCCCATGTTTACGGACAGGGAAATCATCGTGGACGTGACGGATCGGGCGAAATGAAAATGTTTTCGTTTTGGAAAAGTGACGGTCGACGAAAATTTCCGCCCCTTGACGTAGAGAAATCCTCCGAGGCAAATCGCCCGTCCGAACAAATACAGCGCCTGAAGAATTGAAACCGATGAGCCGGCAAGGATTTGAGGAAGCGCCGTGAAACACTCAGGAGTGAAACCATTTACGCATATTTTACTATCTGGCGTCCATTCAAACGCCGCTTTCGGTTCCCGAAGGAATGAGACGGAGGACTGTGCACACCTGCGACCAATCCGTGTTTGGATGGGGAACAAAGAGGGCGCGACGAGCGAGCCTTGGATATGATTTAACGGTGACCCGTATAATGACCAAATAATAAAGAGGATATCTTTCGCCCATGGAAGAAAACACTACCGTGTCGAAATATCTGCTGCATCGTCTGCAGGAAATCGGTGTTCGTCATCTTTTCGGAGTGCCTGGCGATTACAATCTCGATTTTCTGGATCAGGTGTTGGAAAGTCCTATCCAATGGGTTGGAAATTGCAATGAGCTCAACGCGGGCTATGCCGCCGATGGATATGCCCGCCAAAATGGCGTCGGCGCCGCCTTGGTAACCTACGGCGTCGGGGGATTCAGTATCCTCAACGCCGTGGCCGGTGCTTTTGCAGAACACGTCCCCCTCATCGCCATCAACGGCGCGCCACCGGCCCGTCGAAGGGAATCCGGCGCGTTGGTTCACCATCTCGTATCCAATTATTATCTTCAGCTTGAGATGTTTAAGAAAATCACGGCTGATGCCGTGCTCCTCGCCGATCCGGCAAAAGCCCCGCAGGAGATCGATCGTGTGATTTCCAAGGGACTAACCGCCAGGCTTCCTGTCTATCTCGAACTGCCGGCCGACATCAGCCGCGTGCAATGCCTCGCGCCACAAGGGCCGCTTAGTCTTCCGGTTTTGATCACGGATCGAGACGCTCTGTCCGAATGCGTCGCGGAAGCGTCGGAAGCGCTCAACCGCGCCCAGTGTCCCATGATCCTAGCCGGAGTGGAGCTGCTTCGCTTCGGGTTGGGGCCCCAGGCCCTTCGGCTGGTTGAATCGGTCGAACTTCCTTATGCCACCATGCTCAGCAGCAAATCCGTCCTGCCGGAGCTTCACCCTCAATTCGCGGGCATCTATCAGGGAGGCTGGAGCGCCGAAAATGTGCGCGCGCAGGTTGAAGGATCCGATTGCCTGCTGTCGCTGGGGGTCTGGATGACGGATTTGGACACGGGTTTGTTCAGTATGAATCTCGATCCCAAGAAAATGATTTCAGCCGGCGGTGGACAGGTGCGTATCGGCAATCACTACTATCCTCAAATACAACTGGTCGATTTTATTTCCGCCATGATGGAATCCCTCAGACCACGAACGTATATCGCCTCCCATCCGGCTCAGGTCTACAAACCCGTCTTACCGTTTGAACCCAAATCAACATGTGTCCTCTCCGCGCCGCGTCTATACGAATGCGTCAACGCCCATCTGGATGATCGAATGATTCTCTTGGCGGAGCCGGGCGACGCGTTTTGCGCCGCGCCGGAATTTCACATCGACGAGGCCGAAAATTTCATCGTCCAGGCGTATTACTGTTCCATCGGATTCTGCACGCCGGCCGCGCTCGGCGCGGCCAAGGCCTGTCCCGGCAAAAGACCGGTCGTTTTGACCGGCGACGGGGCTTTTCAAATGACGGCGCAGGAAGTATCCACCCTCATCCGTGAACGTTGTCCCGCCATCATTATCGTCATCAACAACGACGGCTACCTGATTGAGCGCATGCTGCATCAGGACGGCCTGTACAACGACATTCAGAGGTGGGACTACGCCGCGTTGCCGGCTGTGTTCGACAACGATTTCTTTGCGGTGGGACTGCGGGTCGAAAACGAAAAAGAGCTCGATCAGGCCGTGAAACGCGCCGTCGCCGAAAAAGACAAGCTTTTCCTCATCGATGCGCGTCTTCCGAATCGCGACTGCTCGGCGGGGCTTGAACGGCTTGGGAAAGCCTATCGTCAAGCTCAGCAAAGACCGGGTTGATGGACTGACCTGGAGGATTGGACGTTTCTCGATGTCGCCTTCAAGAAAAGGATCAAGACATGGAACCTGTGACGTTCATCATCGGCAACGACTTCGCCATGATTCCGGTGGTCCAGGCCGGAGCTACCGCCTACCTGCGGACCGCGGGCGCGGCTGAAGATGTCGCCCGCCAGACGGAGCTGGTCATCGAGGAAATCGTCACGAACATCCTCCAGTATGAATATCTGGAGGGCCAACACGAAACGCTTCATTTGACATTGTCTTTGCAAGACGAGACATTGAGGTGGAAAATCCGCTTCCGGGGCATTCCCTTCGATGTTGAACATCTGAAACAATGGGAAGAGAAAACCGGCACGGATCAGATCATGGCAAGCGGCGGCCGGGGACTTGGCCTGCGCCTGCTTCGCCAATACAGCGATGACGTGATCTACCGCAATCTGGGCTGGCAAGGTCAGGAAATTCTGATCCGCCGAAAGGTATCCTCGGCAACACCCACGCTCCCGACGTCAAAGACAAATGAAAAAACGCCGAAGGGACATGAAATTTCCATCCGCCGGATGCGTCCCGAGGATGCGCCCGCCGTTTCCAAACTCGCGTATTTCGCCTATCGCTACACCTACATCCGCGAATACGCCTACGATCCCGCGCAGGTGAGGCTGGCCAACGAAGACGGACGGATGAAAAGCTATGTGATTTCTGATAACAAAACCGGCGAGATTCTCGGCCACATGGCCCAATTTCGAGATGACCTGTTCAACGCCGTTCCGGAATTTGCGGCGGGATTCGTTCATCCTCGCTTTCGAGGCGGGGGGAGCTTCAACGAGCTGACCGCGTTGATGGTCAAGGACGCAAAAGCGGAAGGATGGACGGGCGTGTGCGGCATGACGGTGACTTCCCATTTTTACAGCCAGAAGGCGGCCGTGCGCGCGGGTATAATGGAAGCGGCTTGTTTGTTTCCCACGTCCGCCCTCTGGCGATGCCGGACATCAAGGAAGAGCCGACGGCCCGCGAGTCCTTTCTCTACATGCTCCGGATGATCGATCCCAATCCACGCCTGCCCTGGTATGCGCCTCCCCGGCATTGGCAGATGCTTGCGAAAATTGCTAAAAACACCGGCATGATGGCGACCTTGGCCGAAGCGACGCCCGACGCGCCTTTGCCCGAGCTGGGAGAAATGGACGATCGCGCCGATATGCAGCTTTGCGTCCATCTGGTCGTCCGCCGCTGGGGACGCGATACGCTTCGCGATGTGAAACGGGTCGTTCGCGATGCATGTCTGGACCGGATGGAAACAATCTATCTCTATCTTCCCATCACCGAACCGTCCACAGCCCTATATTGCGGCGAGCTGGAGGAACAGGGCTTTTTCTTTGCCGGCCTCATGCCCGGCGCAAAGGGCGCGGACAACCTGGTTTTGCAATACCTCAACAACCAGCGTTACGATTACAGCCCCCTTCAGGCGGCGACACCTTTCGGGAAAGAACTGATCCATTACGTCCGCAACTGCGATCCTTCGGCCCTGCAGAAACCTGATTGAAGAGACGAATTCTGATTGAAAAGGGTAATCGTCAACCAGTGGTTAGGATAAATCTTATGGCAAGAAGCGTTGCGTTTCAGTAACTTGCGCTACAGCTTGAATCATCATCGGCAGACCAGCAGGACCGTTATAAAGCCCCTTGCCTTCCTTGCATGACCATCCTCTTTATGGCATATGATGATTCGTACGGACCGCCGGTGAATGAGAGCCTTGAGTTTTGCGCCGCATCAGCCGAGCGACACGGCATCGATTCCATCTGGCCTCAACCATCGAACTTTCTTTTTTCAGGGACGAATTTGAGGCATACCCTATGAAAAATATCCTGATTTTAATGGTCTTTCTTCTCTTTCTGT
>CAZPTW010000321.1:0-4233 GCA_964589235.1 uncultured Smithella sp.
CCCGCTCGTATTGGGAATTGTCGCCTTGAGGTCTAATCTCCATGATCACTTTGCAGAATTCGCGTTGCTCGTCTCGCGTGTTGTCCATGCCGTAAATCTGCAGCGCGAAGCGCGCAAAATCGCCGATCATAAACGTGAAAATCTGATTGATGATGTCGGGGTCGATATGACTTAACTCACACTGCTCCAGAATCAGTTGACCATAGACCACCACGGAGAACATCTCGCCCAACGGTAAAGAGAAGGACGAATCCGCGTCCTGCTTGGAATCCGGCCAGGCTTTTTCCAGCATCGCCTTGAACGCTTCGATTTGTTCCATGAAGATCTTAACGTTGGGCAGATGGGCATGCGCGTTAAAAACCGGCTGATAATCATGAAATTGAACATTGCCCAACCCTTTGGTGGGACCCTGATTGAAAAGAAAGAGATCGTCTTTCGGCGCGAGCTGCGGCGGGACTTTCTCGTACACTTTAGGATTGAAGAAATAATTTTTCATGAATTTCCGGATCAATTGGACGTTGACGTGAACGGTTCCCTCCAGTTTCGAAGGCCCGCGTACCTCGCTTGTGGCCGTGAAAAAATAGGTATCTTTCTCAAAACCTTTGGCGGCAATGACATCCCAAAGCAGGTTCATGACTTCCTCCGACTGGAGGGTGACCTTCATTTTGCTCGTCGGGTTGTACAACATATAGCGACGGTCGTTCATCGAGGCATTGCGGAAATAATCCGTGGCCCGCCTCTGATACAGCTTCATGCCCATCAACCTCAGCCAAGCCTCCACGAAGTTGCGACGGACATGCGGCATATCCGTCACAGGCCTGCCATAGAGAATTCGATTGGAGGCATGGGTGATCGCCTCGTAAAAACTGTGTTCGTTCATCGCGATCGAACAAGGAGCGATGTTGAATTTGCCGATATTGACGGTATTGAGCGAGCAGTCCCAGGCATGCGCCCCGCGGGAGAGAATATCTTCTTCGGTAATCGGATAATCGTGAAGGGCGAAATTGGAGACATACTGTTGATGAGAGATCACGTTCTTTTTCAATTCGTAGGCCTTGTTGAGGTAATTGGTCACAAAAAACACATAATCATCGGTACCGTCTTTGACTTTGCCGAACGTGGAAACCATTTGGGCTTCGTTGCCGTTACCGATGTAATATTTTTCTCCGTTGGCACGAAAGGAGCCGTCCCCATTGGGTGTGAGGGTCGTCTCCGTCGCGTAGATATCCGCGCCATGCGCGCGTTCGGAAAGACCGAACGCGAAAATCGCGCCTTCTTTCAAAAGTCTGGCCGCCTTCTTTTTGGCTTTTTCGTTGGAACTCATCCAAATGGGGCCAAGCCCCAAGATGCTGACCTGAAAACAATACCAATAGCCTGAACCGTAAAATCCGAGAAGCTCGCTATACTCGCTATTGCGAGCGGTATCCCAACGACAGTCCGGATCTCCGTCCGCGTACGCTTTCGGTGTCAGGAGTTTCGCAAAGATTTTTTCACGGCCGATAAAATCGATAAAATTTTTGTACCAGACTTTCTTGTGAAAATCGTCCGTCAATTTCTCTTTCCCGATCCCCTCGAAGAAATCGATGGTCTTTTCCATGATCGCCTTTGATCCCGGGTCGGACATCAACGTTTGATACTTTTTCGGCTGCAACAAGAAATTCATCGTAGACTCCTTTCGACGCACTTATTCTTTGATATCAGGTGGATCCATCAGGATTCGCTTCGATCGCCTAGTCCAAACGCATCCCGTGTCGGTCGCAGCACGTAATTTAGACCTGAGGTCTTTGTCAAGCGATATTTGCATGACCGGTTGTCTTTTTTGCGGCTGAGCAAAGAGAGGCGATACAGGCATTCGATGAAGCCTTGTCCCGCGGCACGAACACACCCTGTGATTTCAAGGGAATAAGATGATCCCTGCGATTCCATACGCTAACCTCAAGACTTTTCAGATTATTCCGGCCAATGGTCTCGCGACGTGCTTTGTCGGATGTGTCCTTCAAAGACGCGAGCCCGTCCGTCAAAATAATGCTTGACAGATGCCATGAGGGGTATTTAATACAACAAACGTTGGTTGTATTACAAGAACTCATAAATTTTTGGAGGATGATTGATCTCATGAAAACACAAAAAATAACGACATCGCGAGGAACTTTCAACATTCGGGACCGGGGAAACGACGGCTATCCGGTGGTCATGATTCATGGATGGCCGGAGAGTTCATACTGCTGGGAGGGGGTCACGGAATTTCTTGATCCGGCCTGGCGGGTGATTGCGCCGGACCTTCGCGGTTTGGGAGACAGCGAGCGCACGTTGGATGTCAAGGCCTATCAAAAGGTCGAATTGGCCAAAGATATCATCGATATTCTCGACACGATGAATATTAAGGACTTTTTTTTGGTCGGACATGACTGGGGCGGCATCGTGGCGCAGGAATTGGCTTTTCTCGTTCCCGACCGCGTCAAGAAATTCGTCATCATGAACATTCCCGTTTTGACCAATGTGCGGGGCGCGGAAGAAGTGGCCAAGGCCATGATCGCCATTCGGTATTTTCCATACTGGTATCAGTATTTCCAAATGCAGCCCATCTTGCCGGAAGTGATGCTCAAAGGAAACGAAAACGTGTGGGTCCGTTTCTTTTTTGGGCAGAAAGGGAAGGACGGCACCATTCCCGCGGCGGCGATCAACGAATACGTCCGCTGTTACAGCATCGAGAACACCCCCACGACGGCCGCGAACCTCTATCGGTCGATGCCGCTGGATACGCCGCACTGGGCGACGTTGATCGGCAAGAGATTCACCATGCCGTCCCTTTACATTTACGGAAACCAGGACACGGTCATCATCCCGGCCAATATTTCCTATCTGGAGGATTGCTTCGACTCCATCAAAGTGGAACAGATCGAGGCCGCTCATTTTCTCCAGGAGGAAAAACCGCGCGACGTGGCGGCTTTGATGAATGCTTTTTTCAAGGAGTGACACATCATGTCCGGTATTCAAAGCAACGAAGACCAGTTCCGGCGATTGGCCGAAAACAAAAACGTTGAACCCTTTGTCATGCTGAACCTCTTGAAATTCAAAAAAGAGGGCGGGAAAGAAGCCTACTTCCGTTACATCAAGGCGTCCGGTCCTTTTGTCGAGGGAGTCGGGGCGAAGGTTCTTTATTTCGGGAAAGCCAATGAACTCCTCAACGGGACGGAGGATTGGGATATCGTGATGCTGGTTCAATACCCGTCGCGCAAGGCTTTTCTGGAAATGGCCAACAATCCAGAGTACCTCAAAGTGCACCGGCTTCGCGAGGCGGCGCTGGAGCGGGCGGTGCTGTACGCGACGGATCCGGTGAAATTCACGGCGATCGTTTCGGAATAGGCCGACAAAAGATCAAGCCGGGCGTCCGTTTTGGGGTCCGTATGCCGTTTAAAGATGACCGTTTCCGATCAAGAAGAGAGGAAAGGCGAAAAAAACTCAAGCACAGGAAGGTGAGAAAATGGCGACTGAATTGAATTTGAACGATGTGTACAAGAGTCCGAACAACCTGGTGGATATGTTTGAGCAAAGCGTGGCGAAATGGCCCGACCGGCGTCTGTTCGGCGTCAAGAACCCGTCCACGAATCAGTACGAGTGGATCAGCCGCGCCCAGGTGTCGGAAAGGGTGAACAATTTACGCGGCGCCTTGGCCAAATTGGGGTTGACCAAGGGCGACAAAGTGGGCGTCATCGTCAACAACTGCGTGGAGTGGTGTGTCTGCGAAATGGCCACTTTGGGCCTGGGGGCGGCTTTCGTTCCCATGTACGAAAAGGAGCTCAAAAAAATCTGGCATTACATCATCTCCGACGCGGGGGTGAAATTTCTTTTTGTGCGTGATCAGAACATCTATGATCAAATCAAGGAATTCAAGGACCAAATTCCGACGTTGAAGGATATTTTCATCATTTACGGTGAGGGCGAAAACTCGATGGCCGCGCTGGAAAAGATGGGGAAAAGCAATCCCGTCCCCTCCATTCGTCCGCATTATTCCGAACTCGCCTTTATCATTTACACCTCCGGGACGACAGGAGACCCCAAGGGGGTCATGCTTTCGCACGGGGGGTTGACGCTCAACACCACGGCGGGCTGCGAATCCTTCAACCTGAATGAAGACATGCATGTCGTCGCCATTTTGCCTTGGGCGCACGTTTTCGGACTGACCTGCGATCTGCACACGTACATCCATTGCGGCGGCGCCGTGGCCTTTGC
>CAZPTW010000322.1:0-4232 GCA_964589235.1 uncultured Smithella sp.
CAAGCAAGCTCACGGCCGGCGTGATCCGGGATTACTTCCGAATGGGCCGATTGGATACGGAGAGCCGTGACCCCTTGTTTTCCGAAACCACCAACCGGCTCAAGGCCGCGGTCATGATGGCCAATAAAACCGTCTATGAGGCGGCCCAGAAATCACCCCAATGGCGGGGGATGGGAACGACGGTGGCGGCCGCCGTGCTGACTGAAAACCGGTTGAGTTATGCCCATGTCGGCGACAGTCGAATCTATCTGGTGAGATCCGGCAGCATCGTTCAGCTGACGGACGATCATTCCTGCGCCCGAAAAGAAGCCGATCAAAACGAAATCCAGGCTCTATCGTCGGATATGAACAATGTCTTAACCCGGGCGGTGGGAATCGAAGCGCAGGTGGAGGTGGATGTGGGGGAGCTGACCGTGTTTGAGGGAGACCTTTTGCTTTTGTGCACCGACGGCCTCTATAACATGGTGTCGGATGAGGACATTCTCCAAATCATCTTGCGGGCCGGCAATGTGCGCGCCGCAAGCGAGATCTTGATCGACGCGGCCAATGAAAACGGCGGGATGGACAACATTTCGGCGATTGTCGGTTATATCCATAAAGAGAAAAAATGGTACTCATCCTGGTCGACGTTTTTCAAAGCTATTCGGAGGTGAGGGATGGCAAAGCTCATATTGAAATATAAAGGTGAGGTGATCCAGGAGGCCACTCTGGACAAAGGGATCGTCGCGATCGGCAGAAAACCGGATAACACCATCATCATCGACAATCAGGCGGTATCGGGGCATCATGCCATCATTGAAGCGGAAGGCGATCAATTGTTCGTCGAAGACCTGAAAAGTCTAAACGGCACCTATCTGAACGGGCGCCGCATCAATCGAGCCGAATTATTCAATAAGGATGTCGTGCTCATCGGTGTTCACACCGTGGAAATCGTTTTCGACAAAGACCGTTTTCCCGATGCCAAAGAAGTCCTTGGACGCGGGCGATCCATGTATGAGACCGTCTTTATATCGCCCGAAGAGCAAAAGAAAATATTGATGGCCGTCAACAAGGCGACCCCTGAGGTGCTCGGAGGTTTTCTCGTCATTTCGGGGTCCTCCGATCAGAAAGAGTATCTTTTTCGGGAAAAAGTCTCCACCATCGGAAAAGAGAAAGGTTCCAGCATCCGCCTGAAAGGCCTTTTCGCGCCCAGCCGGGCGGCGCTCGTCAACCGACGGAAAGACGGGTATTTCATTTCACCCACCGGGAGCAAGACCATCAAAGTCAACGGAAATGTCATCGATCACCGCTACGATTTGAAAGACGGCGATATTGTGGACATCGGCAGCCTGAAGCTTCAGTTCTACATCAAGGAAGTGCCGGCCAAGACGGCGGATTGACGGGCCGGAGGGGTGTCCCAGGCCGGCGGAAGCCTTCTCTCGCGGAAAACAAAGAAGAAATAAGGATTCGAGATGGAAATGTCCAACCGCATTGCCGGGGATTTTCAGACGGATTCCGTCGATGATATGGCTGGCGTGCCGGTTGTTCCCGCCCCCTGGCATCTATCGGGAAGGGGCTATTTGGCCTTGTACAAATTCAACCGGGAATTTCTGAAAGAAAAAGCTTTTCTGGACTTGGATGAAGGGATGACCCCGGCTGGTGGTTTCGGGGCGTTGATGATCGTGGACTATTCACAATCGGATGCCGGCCCTTATTCGGAGCTGCTTTTTATTCCCGGGAAAGTTCATCTTGAAGGCCGATGCTGGCATCGGATCACAAAAATTTATGTTTCCACCCGCGTCAGTGTTTTGAACGGCCGGAAAAATTGGGCGATTCCTAAGGAATTGGCGGTGTTTCGGTTTTCAAAAAAAGGCCGTGTGGAAATCATCGACGTCGAAAAGGAGGGAAACACTTTTTTCAAAGCGGGCATCCACGTCTGTGGGCCGCGTTTTCCGGTGAGTACCGTCCTTTTTCCTTTTTCACTGCTGCAGGGGACAACCGGATCTTATCTGCAGACGAGTTTCACAGGTTCCGGCTGGGCGAGGCCGGCCAAATTGCGAGTGATTCAATCCGATCAAAAATATTTTCCCCGTCTCGACGACAGACGACCGCTTGCCGTTTTTGCGATCGATCCTTTTCGCATCGTCTTTCCGCCGGCTGTCGCCATTGGCCGGTCCCGCGGCTTGTTTCGTCGTCTGATGAATTTATGAGGTCTTGTTTTTCTCGATTAAACACTTCAAGACGGAAGGAGAGGTATACTTGCTGACCACTTTTTCCCAGCCGTCCGGCCCGACGAGCCCGCGGACGATGCTGGAACTGATTTCGATCATTTCTCTCGGAGGCAACAGAAATACCGTTTCGATTTCATGATTCAGATGGCGGTTGATATAGCTCAGCGATTTTTCATATTCGTAGTCCGTTGTGCTGCGAATGCCTCTTAAAATAAACTTGGCGCCGATGCTTTCCGCATATTTGATCAAAAATTTGTTTGGGTATTTGTCGACGACGACGTTGTCATATCCCTTGATGGAGTCCTTCAACATCGTGATTCTTTCCTTCAAAGTAAAAAAACACTTTTTGCCTGGATTGGTTCCGACGGCGACGACCAGTTTGTCAAAGAGGCTGGCTCCCGACTTGATCATCCACAAGTGCCCGAGTGTCACCGGATCGAATGTCCCTGCATAGACCGCGATTCGTTTCTGTCCCTTCATGACCCACTCCACCCCCAGCGCGCGATTTGATCGTTCCCGATAGCATTCCCAAAAGCATTGGTCAATAGTCGGGTGCAAAAAAACTTTGCCTCCATTTGACAGTCGGCTTTTTTTAATGTTAACGTAAAGCCCAAAAAAACAATCTCAAAAATCCGAGGCAATGAATTTTCATGAGACCCAAGAGTGTTTTGTCGCAACTTAAAGAGAACGAGAGAAAGGCCAGGCGCGACATGATCATCGACGCCGCGGAAAAAGAATTCGCTGAAAAATCTTTTGACAAAGTGTCCATGAGAACCATCGCCCGGCGGGCGGGCATTTCCCCCGCCGTCATTTACCAGCATTTTCCGGATCAGCAGACGCTCTTTGTGGAAACCTTCAGGAAGGGGACGAACCGAATTTTTGAAGAAATATTTTCGATCATCCGGCAATCGTCCGACGGCGCCTTGGAGGAAATCGTCAAAATTTACGTCGACTACTTTACCTATCACGACCAGTACTTTCGAATGATGATGAATTTTTTCCTCAGCGCGGCCGTTGACCCCGATCTTTTTGAAAGCTTGACGGTCATCGAAAGAGAAATTCTCGCTCATCTGGATATCATTTTTGAAAAAATGAACGTCAAAGGGGATATCCGAGACCATTCCCATACGCTGTTTGCCGCCCTGACGGGCATTGTTGCGACATTCCGCAATCATCCCACCAAGAGCACCGAACAAGTCTTGCAACATAGACATAAAATCGCCCGGCATCTGGTCGAACTTTTCCGAAAACTCTAAATTATCTCTTATAAAAACGAATGGTTGTGCTGTATGCAGGCCTCGCTTTTGAAGAAATTCGTTGCAATATAAACATTGTTCTATTATATAAACACTGTTTATATCGATTCGAGGGTCAAAGAGGATTCGTCATGTGGATGTGAAAGAGATGTAGGGAGGTTGTCAAAACATGCAAATATCACAGGCTGTCGCGGAAAAACAAAATAGTCGAACCATCATGGACAAATTTTTCAATCCGTCGTCGGTTGTGGTGATCGGCGCGTCCAACGCGGCCAATAACCTTGGCGCGACGATTTGTAAAATTCTCACCGAGGACGTCGCATATCCGGGACGCGTGTATGCCGTCAATCGTGCCGGTGAAGATGTTTGCGGGGCGAAAGGCTATTCAAGCTTGGATGATCTTGGAGAGGCCGTCGATCTGGCCGTCATCATCACGCCTGCCTTTGTGGTGCCGGGGCTGGTGCGGAAATGCGGGGAAAAAGGCATCCGCAACGTCATCATCGAAAGTTCGGGATTCTCGGAGCAGGGCGAGGAAGGCAGACGCCTCCAAGACGATATCGACCAGACCGCTCGGCGTTTCGGGGTCCGTATTATCGGACCCAATTGTCTGGGGGTTTTGGACAATGCCAAGCGCTTCTGCTGCATGTACGGGGCCAATCATCTGGCGCCACAGGCGGTTCGGCATCCCGGTGAGGTGTCCTACATCGTTCAAAGCGGCGGGATAGCCGCCTTGATTGTCGAGCGATTGATGGAGGATGTTTCCGGT
>CAZPTW010000323.1:0-4220 GCA_964589235.1 uncultured Smithella sp.
CCATGTTAACCACGACATTCTAATGACGCGAATCGGTAAAACGATTCGTGATAAGCGGGTGCTACGATTGATTGGGCGATATTTGCGAACGGGCGCCATGATCAACGGATTAAGCGTGAGAAGCGAGGAAGGAACGCCGCAAGGCGGGCCGTTATCGCCCTTACTGGCCAATATCTACCTGGATGCGCTGGATAAAGAACTTGAGAAACGAGGCCACCGATATTGTCGATACGCGGACGACTGCAATATTTATGTTGGAAGCGAACAGGCCGCGAAACGGGTTTTAGAAAACGTTACGCAGTGGCTGGAGCAAGAACTTAGACTCAGTGTTAACGCGGGGAAGACCGGTGTCGGAAAGGTCTGGGAGCGCAAGTTTCTGGGATTCCAGCTTAACGCGGAAATGGAAATCGCCATAGCCCCCCAAAGCATAGAGCGTTTTAAGGTTAAGGTGCGAGAATTATGGAGAAGCTGCCAGAGCAAAACGAGCAAGGAACTGCTGAAGCAATGGCGCGCATGGCTGCTGGGATGGTGCAGCTATTAGCGATTAGCGCAAGACCGAAAAGACGTGACACGGCTAGAGGGATGGATTAGACGGCGGATGCGATGCTGTTTTTGGTTGAGATGGCATAACTGGAAAGGGCGTTTGAAGAAACTCAGAGCGTTGGGATGCACCGCCAGACAATGCGAGACCGCCTACAGCTCGAAAGGAGCATGGCGGATTGCCAAATCGCCAAGTCTTCAGAAAGCCCTGTCAAACGCGATCTTGCGTCGATATGGCTTTCTGATGCCATCAGAGGCTTTCGGTTAGACCGATGTGCCTAATCGCCGGATGCGGAAAACCGCATGTCCGGTGGTGTGGGAGAGTCATAGGGCGAAATCCCTATGACTCGACCCGATCATCGAATTTACAGGTCATCCTTAAAGTTTACATTCAATGTCCCCCGCTGGCGGGGGCAGGGGGTGGTTTTTGATGTCGCAAAATTTTCAGATGTTGCACAGAGTTGTCTCCTAGTCCACCTCCGTCACTTCGTGACACCTCCGCCAGCGGAGGACACAAAAGTTGTTTGCAACTATTTATCAGCTTGACAACTTTAATTTCATTGCCATTTTACTGCCGCTAACAATGTTATTGCTCCCGCAAGGGAATTCATGAAATCATTGAAACAGGAGGACCTATGGAAAGTCGCAAGGAAACACATCAGTTTAAAACAGAAATCAACCAGTTGATGAACATCATCATTCATTCGTTATATTCCCACCCGGAAATATTTCTTCGGGAACTCATCTCCAACGCGTCGGATGCCATTGACAAGCTCCGGTTCAAATCCCAGCTGGATACGGATGTTCTGGGGACGGATACGGAATTGAAGATCACGCTCAAACCGGATGAGGCGAATCGAACGCTGGAAGTCTCGGACAACGGCATCGGCATGACCTACGAAGAAGTCGTTGAAAATATCGGGACCATCGCCAAAAGTGGGACGGCGGGCTTTCTGGATGCTTTCAGCGCCGCAAAAAAAGATGGCGTGCTGGCGCCGGAACTGATCGGCCAGTTCGGCGTCGGCTTTTACAGCTCTTTTATCGTGGCGGAGAAAGTTACGCTGATCACGCGCGCTGCCGGAAGCGAAAAGGGGACAAAGTGGGAATCCACCGGAGATGGTTCCTATACGATTGAAGAGGTTGAAAAACCGGCGCGCGGGACATCCGTCATTTTGAAGCTGAAAAAAGTGGAGGAAGACGAACAGGATTTTACGAAGGAATGGGTGCTGCGCAGTGTCGTCAAAAAACATTCCGATTTTGTCGCCTATCCGGTTGTGATGGATGTCAAAAAGACCAAGCCGGTTCTGGATGCGGACGGCAAGCCCGAAAAAGACAAGACGGAAACGGTGGTTGAGGAAGAAACCCTCAACTCGATGAAAGCCATCTGGGCCAGGGACAAGTCGGAAGTGTCCGAAGATGAATATAACGAATTTTACAACCACATCAGCCACGACTGGAACCCGCCGTTGGCAAAGATTCATTTGAAACTGGAAGGCACAACGGAATACAGTGCGCTTTTGTATATCCCCGCCAAAATGCCTTTCAACTTTTTTGCGCCGGAGCGCAAGCATGGCATTCAGCTCTACAGCCGGCGCGTGTTCATTATGGAAGACTGCACGGATCTGATGCCGATGTATCTGGGCTTCGTCAAGGGCGTCGTCGATGCCCCGGACCTCAATTTGAATGTCAGCCGTGAAATTCTCCAGCACAATACACTGGTTAAAAACATCCGCAAGAATCTCGTCAAAAAACTGCTGGAGATGTTCTCCGGGATGGAAAAGGAAAAATACGAGCAGTTCTATGGCGAGTTCGGCCATGTCCTCAAAGGGGGCGTTTCGGCCGATTTCGAAAACCGCGAAAAGATCGGCGCTCTCCTGCGTTATAAAACAACGAAGTCTGACGGGAAATGGGTGTCGCTTAAAGAGTATGTCGAGCGCATGCAACCCGATCAGCAGGACATTTACTTCATCACCGGCGAGAGCGTGACGATGCTCGCCAACAGCCCGCATCTGGAACAGCTCAAGGAAAAAGATTACGAAGTGTTGCTGATGACCGATCCGATCGACGAATGGGTCATCCGCGATCTGCACGAGTTCGAGAAGAAACCGTTCAAGAGCGCTGAAAAAGGCGATCTCGATTTGGGAAAAGTAGACGATCAAAAGAAGAGTGACTACAGCGCGCTGTTCGACTATCTCAAGTCCTCGCTGGATGAAAAGATCAAAGAGGTCAAACCCTCCACGCATCTGAAAGATTCGATTGCCTGTCTGTCCGGCGACCAGTATGATATGAGCGCGTTTATGGAAAAGGTCCTCCGGGCCGGCGGCCAGGATGTCCCCCAGACCAAACGGGTGCTGGAGTTGAATATGGATCATCCGCTCCTGGCCAAAGTCAAAGGGATTTTTGAAAAAGATCGCGACGCGCCGGTGTTGAAGGACTACAGCCAGTTGCTCTACGACATGGCGATCATCTCTGAAGGCGGCAAGGTGGAGAATCCCTCGCGCTTCAGCAAAATGATCGGCGAAATTATGGTCAGTTCGCTTGCCGGTCAATAAAAGCATGAGCAGGAGTTAAACGCATGTCACAGGGCCGCATGGTCGTTCGCCTGATCTGGATTGTACTTTTGTGCATCCTGATCTGGGTGCTCTGGCAGAAAATGCCGGACATCCGCAACTGGATATCTCCCAGGCCGGACGCCTCGCCGAGGACGGTGGCGGCGCGCGGAGATCTGGCCGCCGATAAAAAATCCACCATCGAGCTGTTCGAAAAATCGCGCGATTCCGTTGTGTTCATTACAACCAAGGCCCTGGTGCGGGATTTCTGGACGCGCAATGTGTTCTCGGTGCCGCGGGGCACGGGGTCCGGATTTATCTGGGATGACGCCGGTCATGTCATTACGAATTTCCATGTCATCGAAGGAGCCAGCGAAGCGACCGTCAAGCTCAGCGACGGGACAGATTACAAAGCCGGGCTGGTCGGGGCCAGCCCGGCTCACGATATCGCCGTTTTAAAAATCGGGACGGGCTTCAAACGTCCGTCGCCTGTGCCTCTGGGAAGCAGCCATGATCTCAAGGTCGGACAGAAAGTTTTCGCCATCGGCAATCCCTTCGGTCTGGACTGGACGCTCACAACCGGTATTGTCTCCGCGCTGGACCGGTCTCTGTCCGGCGACGGCGGAACGATCGACCATCTCATTCAAACCGACGCCGCCATCAATCCCGGCAATTCGGGCGGACCGCTGCTCGATTCCGCAGGCAGGCTCATTGGCATCAATACAGCCATTTACAGCCCCAGCGGCGCCAGCGCCGGCATCGGCTTTGCGGTGCCGGTTGACACCGTCAACCGCGTGGTGCCGCAGCTTATCCGCCACGGCAAATATATTCAGCCGGGCCTGGGCCTGGAACTGGACGAAAGAATCAATGAACGCCTTAAGGCGGTGCTGCAGCTCAACGGCATTGTCATCCTGCGGGTGGCAAAGGGGTCGGCGGCCGAACGGGCCGGCTTGAAAGGGGCGAAAGTGAATCACCAGGGTGAAGTGATTCCCGGGGATATCATTGTAGCCGTCGGCGGGAAATCTGTTGAAACCGTCGGCAAACTCTATGCGCGTCTGGATGAATACAAAGTGGGGGATTCGGTGAAAATCACCGTGATGCGCGACGGGAAAAATCTGAATGTCGACGTGA
>CAZPTW010000324.1:0-4192 GCA_964589235.1 uncultured Smithella sp.
TTGGAAATTTTGCTTTTATCACGAAGGGAGATTCAGGCAGCCTCCGAAATCTGGGAGGTTCTCGCGCGTCCCGGCAAAAGGATCGCTCAAGGCGATGCCATCGATTTTGGACATGGCTGCAAAGGCCAAGTGCTGGCCAGACTCACAGAAAAGAAATGGTTGATGACGTTTTCCGCGTCGGAAGGTTTCGACCACTACCTGGACCGACATGGACGGGCCCCTCTCCCCCCCTATATCAAACGCAAAAAGAGCATGGAATCGGATTCGACAAACGATCGAGACCGTTACCAAACGATTTACGCCAAATCGAAGGGATCCATTGCCGCCCCGACAGCCGGCTTGCATTTCTCACAATCCGTCATGCAGGCCCTGGAAGCGAAAGGCATCGTCATCGCTCCGATCACGCTGCATGTGGGCATCGGCACTTTCTTGCCTATTGAAACTCGGCATATCGAAGATCACGTCATGGAAACAGAGTATTTTGAAATCAGCCCTGACTCTGCCGAAAAAATCAACAACGCCGCCCGTGTCATCGCCGTGGGCACGACATCGACCCGGGCCATCGAATCAGCATCCGACACAGAAGGTCATGTCACCCCCCAGGCAGGCCTAACTCAGCTTTTCATTTACCCGGGCTATACTTTCAAACGGGTGAATGGACTTCTGACCAACTTTCATCTGCCCGAATCTTCTCTTTTTTTATTGGTTTGCGCTTTTGCCGGAACGGACTTCATGAAAAAGGCGTACACCCACGCCATCGACCGCCGCTATTTTTTTTACAGCTACGGCGATTGCATGCTCATTTTATAGGACGGGTCTCTCATGCATTTCTCCTTTGAAATTCTAAAAAAAGACTCCGCAACCAATGCTCGCTTGGGGAGAATTTCAACCCCGCACGGCTCTGTGGATACCCCCGCCTTTATGCCGGTCGGCACGCAAGGGACCGTCAAGGCGCTCAGACCGGAAGATTTGCGCGATTGCGGCGTTCAAATCATTTTGGGGAACACCTACCACTTGTACCTCCGCCCCGGCCATGAATCGATTCGCAGGCTCGGAGGACTCCATACTTTCATGAACTGGCCCGGCCCCATTCTCACGGACAGCGGCGGTTTTCAAGTGTACTCTCTTGGAGCGTTACGTAAAATTCTTCCCGAAGGGGTCATGTTTCGTTCGCATATCGACGGATCCCGTCATCTTCTCACGCCGCAAAAGGCGATCGAAATCCAAGAAGCTCTGGATTCAGACATCCAAATGTGCCTCGATGAATGTACACCCTACCCCGCGACATACAAACAAACGCTAAGCTCTCTTCAACTGACCACCCGGTGGGCCAAATTGTCCCGCCTGTCCAAAACCAACGATGATCACGCCCTGTTTGGAATCGTCCAGGGCGGGACGTATCTCGACTTACGGCGGCAATCTCTGGAAGAAATCGTCGCTCTTGATTTTGACGGATATGCGCTAGGCGGCGTCAGTGTCGGGGAGCCCAAGGACGTCATGTACACCATTACCCACGATATCGCACCTCTGATGCCGGATGAAAAACCTCGTTACTTGATGGGCGTCGGAACACCTCAGGACATCGTTTTTGCTGTTTCCAACGGAATCGATATGTTCGACTGCGTCATCCCGACGCGATGCGCAAGACATGGATTATTATTTACAAATTCTGAAAAGATTGTTATAAAAAACGCCCGCTGGCGGGAAGATCATCGTCCTATTGACGAAACGTGTGATTGTTACACCTGCCGGAATTACTCCCGGGCATATTTGAGGCATTTATACGTCGCCGGTGAAATACTGGCGATGATTTTGAATACCATCCACAATATCCGGCATTATATGCTGTTGATGGAGAGAATTCGGCAGGCTATCCGCGAAGACCGCCTGGATGAATTAAAAAATGCATTTCTCAAATAATTTAGATGAAATTCTTAAAATTTCTGATAAAGAACAAGGGCAATAAAGAAGGAGGTAATGAAATTGATCTCAGACGTATTTGCAATGGGTGGTAAACAAGGAGCCCAAGCCCCTCAAGGCGCGGGCGGGTTCGGTGACTGGAGCTTCATCATCATGATGGCGGTCATTTTCGTGATTTTCTATTTCCTGATGATCCGCCCCCAACAAAAGAAACAAAAAGAAGTCAAAGCCATGCTTGATAATTTAGCTTACGGTGATACTGTGATGACGTCTGGCGGTATTCACGGAAAAGTCACCGGCATCGCGGACGCCGTTATCACCCTGGAAATCGCGGACAAAGTCAGAATTAAAATCGCAAGGAGTGCGATTGCGGCCGTCATCCAGAAAGCAGGCGCACCGGCTCCTTCAAGCACGACCAAATAATCAGTTTAAGGAAAGGGGCATTTCATGTTCAAATCTCTTAAGCTCAGGGGAGCGATCACCATTGTTGTTTGTCTCGTCGCCTTGTACTTCCTCATCCCGACCTTCGTCGACAATATTCCATCCCCCTGGAATCAATACTTGGCCAAGGAAAAAATTCACCTCGGGTTGGATTTGCAAGGCGGCATGCACCTCGTTTTGGAAATCGACACGGACAAGGCCCTGGAGGCCATGATGGAACGGTCGGCCAATGATCTGAAAGAATCACTGATGGACAACAAAGTTCGTTTCCGCCATATCGAGAAAGCCAATGGGGCCACCATCTCGCTGGAATTGACGGATTCGTCCGGTAAAAGCACTCTGGAAAAAGTGCTCAAAGACCATTTCCCCGACTTGGAAATCGCATCCACCACACCCCGTGAAGGCGGACAAATTGTCTTGCTGAAAATAAACGATAAAAGAGCGGTCGAGCTTAAGAAACTGACCGTTGAACATTCTTTGGAGACCATCCGAAACCGCGTCGATCAATTCGGCATCGCCGAACCGGAAATCGTGCCGGAAGGAGACAACCGGATCATGGTTCAACTGCCCGGCATCAAAGATCCCGAAAGAGCCAAAAACCTGATCGGCAAAACGGCGCTTCTGGAATTCAAACTCGTCGACGAGGAAAATTCTCTGGATGAAGCCTTGCGCGGTAAAGTTCCGGAAGGTTCCGTCATCGCCTACGGCTTGCGTGAAGACCGTTCCAGCGGACAAAAGGGCCAGGTGCCCTATTTGCTGAAAAATAAGACCCTTCTCACCGGCGCGTCGTTGGAAACCGCCAAGGTTCAAATTTCAGATCGCTTCGGTGAACCTCACGTATCCATCAAGTTCAATTCTCAAGGCGCCGCGGATTTTGACCGCATCACCAATGAAAACGTCCGCAAGCGTCTGGCCATCGTATTGGACGGTGTGGTTCATTCAGCGCCGGTTATCCAGGAGCGAATCTCAGGCGGTCAGGCTCAGATCACCGGCAACTTTACCATGGAAGAAGCCAGAGATTTGGCCATCGTTTTGCGAGCCGGCGCTCTACCCGCTCCGGTCAACATTCTCGAAGAGAGAACGGTCGGTCCTTCGCTTGGAAGCGACTCGATCCGTCAGGGCATCCTGGCGACGATCATTGGTTCCATCCTCGTCATCGTTTTTATGCTTTTTTATTACCGGCTTTCCGGCGCCGTCGCCGACTTAGCTTTAATCATCAACATTTTTCTTGTCCTGGGCATTCTGGCTGGACTTAGAGCGACACTGACGCTTCCCGGCATCGCAGGGCTTCTGCTTACCGTCGGTGTGGCGGTTGACGCCAATATTCTGATCTTTGAAAGAATTCGGGAAGAACTGCGCACAGGCAAAACCATCCGCCTGGCGCTGGACACAGGCTACAACCGAGCTTTTCTGACCATTATCGATACACACATCACCGGCATCGTGGCTTCCGCTCTTCTCGTCATTTTCGGAACAGGTCCGATCAAAGGATTCGCGGTAACGACCATCATCGGCCTTTTGGCAAGTCTTTTCACCGCCATCTTCGTGACAAGGGTCATTTTCGATTATGTTACCTGGAACTACAATATCAAAAAATTGAGCATCTAACGACGCATTCAGGAGACATCACATGGAGTTGATCAAACCGGGCATTAACCTAGACTTCGTTGGTAAAATCAAATACGCAATCATTTTCTCGGCTGTTCTCATTCTCATCGGCATCGGATCTGTGATTTATCATGGCGGGTTAAACCCCGGCATCGATTTCGCGGGCGGGTCAGTCATTCAGATCAAATTTTCAAAAAATGTCACAGCGGATCAGATACGAGCG
>CAZPTW010000325.1:0-4191 GCA_964589235.1 uncultured Smithella sp.
TATCGATTTCAAATAATGCGCGAATCGGGAAACCGCCAGGATATACTGCAGTTGTGACGAAAGGCGGGCGTTGGCTGTCGCGGCCTCGGTGTCGTATTTTTTGGGTTTGTTCGCCGTCTGGGTGCTGAAAAACGCCGCATAATCCGTCCCCTTGCAATGGACCAACGGAATGAAGCCCAGATCGGCCAGTTCTTTTTCCCGGCGATCCGTAATGGCGATTTCCGTCGGACACGTCAGCGCGATATCACCTTCATCTGTTTTAAAGGTGTGAACGGGCAGCCCCTGCACCAACCCGCCACCTTCCACACCGCGAATAGCCGCCGTCCAATGATACTTGGCAAACGCGTCCGTCAAGCGCGCCCCAAGCACGTAAGCGGCATTACCCCAAAGAAATTTTTTTGAATCCGTCCCGTCACAGTCTTCCTCGAAATTGAAACTTTCCACAGGGACGTTGTCCTTGCCGTAAGGCAAACGCATCAACACATGCGGTAGACACAATCCCACATAGCGGGAATCCTCCGACTCACGAAACGATTTCCATTTGGCATACTCGACGCTTTGGAATATTTTGGCCAGATCTCGGGGGCCGCTCAATTCGGTGAACGATTCGAAATTGAACATCGCCGGGGAAGCGGCGGAGAGAAACGGCGCATGAGACGCCGCGGCCACCTCGGATATCTTTTCCAAAAGCGACATATCCTGGGGATTATTGCCGAATTCATAATCGCCGATAAACGCCCCATAGGCCGCGCCGCCGAATGTCCCGTATTCTTCCTCGTAGATCTTCTTGAACAACGTCGACTGATCGAACTCGGCCGCTTTTTCCATGTCCTTGAGAAGATCTTTTTTGGAGACATTCATGACGCGGATTTTGAGATTTTCACCGGTCTCGCTGTTCATGACCAAATAATGCAAGCCCCTCCAGGACCCTTCGAGCTTCTGGAAATCGGGATGATGCATGATTTCGTTGAGCTGCGCGGAAATCAATTCATCGATCTGCGCAATCCTGGCGTTGATCATCGCCTCCGTGTTCTTGGACACCAGCATAGTGCCTTCCATGACCTGCTTGGCGAACTCGCTGATGATATCACGCGCCCGCGATTTTTGGCTTTCTCCTTTGGCGATGCGGGTATCCTCAATGATGCTGTCAAGAAGGCTTCTTTCTTCCGCAGCCGCTTCGACCTCAACGGCTTGTTCTTTTTTTTCCATTTCAGCCATCGTCAACCTCCTTTACGAAGATTTCTCTTCATCGGTTTTCCCGCCGGATCCACTGATCTTTTGCAGGGCCTCGGTATCGGAAATCACCTTCTGAAGGATGGAATCCAGCTTATCGTTGCCGTCGAGCTTGCCTAACAGATCAGAGAGTTTGCTTCGCGCTTCCACCAGCTTTCTGATCGGTTCAACCTGCCGGGCCACATTTTCGGGGTGGAAATCGTCGAGGCTTTTGAAACGAAGCTCAACGCCCAACTTGGTATCGCCTCCGGTCAGTTTATTATCGACCTGAAAGGCGAGACGGGGTTTCATGCCCTCGAGCACCTTGTCGAAATTATCACGGTCGATTTCCACGAACTTTCGATCTTTCAATTTCGGAAGCGGATCTTCGGGTTTTCCCGACAAATCGGCCAGCACCCCCACCACGAAGGGAATCTCTTTCATTTCAATGGCATCGCCGATTTCCACGTCATAGGTAATCTGGACCCGCGGCGCTCTGACCCGGTCGAGTTTATGTTGCAGACTTTCTTTCTTCGCCATGTTCCTGTCCTCCCTGTCTCAGAGATTTATGTTCATATCATTGCCCATAAGGAATTGCTTTGGTCACATCCAGGGTGCAAAGCTTGCGGAACAACGCTTTGGCCAGCACCAAGTCGTCATCGGACGGGTCCCCCTTCATCAGACATTGATAATACGCATCGATCACTTCCGAGATCCATATCGGCGATTCCCAGCGATCCAGATGCAATTCCTCCATCAACGCATACAATTCTTCGATCATCGGCCTGGCCAATTCCGGTCTGCCCGCTTTCAGGCAAAGCTTGGCCATCGAAAGACGGAATCGATACTTCTCCCTGGGCGACACGGCGCTTATCGACGCGGAAAGCAACAAGTCCAACCCGCCTTTCACGCCGTTTTTTTTCATCTCGGCCAGCGCGTCTTGCCACAGGGCGTCTTCATCCGCTCTCGACTTGCCCCACACGGACCACGGTTTGGGCGCTGCGTCCGCGGATACCGCCTGCGCCGTCTCAGAAAACGATCTCGGCTCTGTGTCCGACTCCGCCGCCGGAGGTTCCGCCGCCGTCACGATTTCCTCCGTCGCCGACGTTTCTTTTCCCGGCGCCCGGCCCCCCTTGGTCTCTAAAAGTTTAATAACCACTCTTCGATAATCGTCAACGGCGTTCTCGAGATCGGACAGACGCGGCGCCTGCCGCCCGAATTTTTCATCCACCAGATGATTGAGACGATCCATTTCTTCTTTGGCGGCCATCAGTTGTTGGGCCAGCGTTTCATAGAATCCGACCGACGATTTGGCGACAAGACCGTCCACTTGATCAGCCGTCATTTTCCCTTCCGCGATCCATTCATCGCGCTTCTGTTTTTTATTTTGATCGATCTCGCCATATTTATCCAGAATATCCGAATCGTATCCCACCGTTCGAGAATCCTGCCACTGCTGATAGGAGACGACCTCTCCGGCTTTGGGATCGGTGATCGGCGTATTCTTGATGACGGAAATGAATTTCTCATTCATGAACTCAAGCGGCGCCGCGCGAAACTCCAGATCGTCATCCTCGATGGAAGGATAAAGACAATCCCAGTAACCGGCGAGAAGACCGTTGATCGCTTTCAATCCGGCATGGAACCCCTCAAAATTCTCCACCATGAGCAATGCTTCGGTCAACCAGACGGCGATCTGCAGATCTTTGGTTTTATGCGTCAACGCCTCGAGCGAAAGGGTGATGACTTTTTTCCACTCAGCCTTTTTTTCCACCGTGGGATGGCCTTCCGGGTCGTACGTAATGACTTCTTTGCGGGCTTCCCGAATCTCGTCGTAGACCGGACTGTAGCGATGATCCTCACCTGCAGGATTGTCGCCGGGAATCGGGGCCATCAGGGCGTCTATATCCATGAGCTTTTTCATCATCCTTCTCCCGCATGAGGCACGTTAAACACAACTTCACGGATATCCAAAAGACTGATTTCCTCCTCTCCTGCCAAGTAAACATGCTGTCCCACCCCTCTCGAAAAGGATCCGCCGGCGGGAATCCATTTTGTCACCCGGCCAAGCTTGATGAGGTCATCGGACTGCAAAAATGATTCCGGATAGCACACGGGAAGATACGCATTCAGGGCCAGTCCATCCCATAATGTGATATGAGCCGAAATCCAAATCAGATCAAAAAGCGTCTTGGGAGGCGCAATCGAAATCTCCCGAATTCTTTCGAACGGAATCCAAAGGTAGCGATCCTCGACCATCGCCTCCAGGAAGAATAATAAAAAGACATCCGTATCGTTCAATCCAACAAAATTCTTCCCGTTTATGACCCCGGAGATGACAGGAATCTGCTCGTTGACAGCGTCAAAGAGCCCGACCGCTTCAGCGGGGTCGCTTTCGAGCTTCTTACAAGCCATCCGGTACATCTCAAAATAAGGCGGGACCCCGGACAAGAAAGAAGGAAACAATCCCTTACGGAAAACATCCAATCTTTTCCTTTCCCCTTGAATCAGGTTTCTGTACACTTGCGCGCCCACTTCTTGGCTTGAATCCTGCGCGGAGAGCACCTCCAAATGACGTTCCGCTTTGTCCCACTCCCCCAGAATCGAAAAAACCTGAAATAAAAGAGTGCGCTTCCCCGCATTGGCCGGCGAAGATTTCAGCTCTTCAATCAATTGCGCCCGCGCCTCCGACAATTTCCCCGCTCTGATCAATTCTTTGGGATCCATGGAGAAAAACATCCTTTAGTCAATGGCCATCATGTCCTGATTGATCTTTGATCTTTGTGTTTTTCGGCTATTTATACCACACAATTGAAAAAAAAAAGCTATAATTTTTATATTTTATGCCATCCCGCCTCGGGAGATGTCGTTTTTTCCGGCATCCCACAGGCTGATGAAATCCCCCGGCGCCAAAGGCCGATTGAAAAACCGCATGAAAAACCGCCCCAGACTTTCCCCGGCAAATACCACACTGGGCAC
>CAZPTW010000326.1:0-4186 GCA_964589235.1 uncultured Smithella sp.
CCCCGCGAACGAACAGACCCCCCCCCATGAAGTCAAACCGGAACACCACCTGCGGGAACACCGGCATGAACCCAAACGGCATGAAAAACCGGAAACAAAAACGGATGCCAGGCACGAGAACAAACCTGATCTCCGACAAAAAAGCGAATACCGCCACATCAAGTCATCGCAGCATGTTCAACGACAACAAACGCCGCGACATGAACCGCCTGCGGACATAAAACCTGCCGATGACATGGAAACCAAGACACCAAAGCCTTTGCTCTTGCCTGACCTGGCCTGTGACGCGGTGGAGGCCTCGTCGCCAAACGCTTTGAAAGCCAAAGAGCTGCTGGCAGGCATCTTAAACCACATGACCTTTCAATGTCAGGTCAAAGCCATGGAAACAAACGACACGATTATTTTGAACATTTCAGGGGATGAAAGCGGTCTCTTGATCGGTCGCCGTGGACAGAATCTGGACGCGCTTCAGTATATTCTGAACAAAGCCGTCAATCGATCCGAGACAGACCGGAAAATGATCGTCGTCGATTCTGAGGAATATCGCCAAAGACGTAAGGAATCGCTTTTGAACATGGCCGAACGAATCCGTGAAAAAGTCAAAAAAACACAAAAACCCCTGTCGCTTGCACATATGAACGCGCATGATCGGCGGATCATCCATCTGGCATTGCAATCCGATGACGCACTCGTCACCAAGAGCCGAGGCGAAGGCGAATTCCGCAAAGTCATTGTATTACCAGCAAAAAAAAGCAGCGCAGGAGGTCATCCGAAGGCGAAAAGCAGGCAGCCGTAAAGAGGCGTGTGTCTTTTCGCTTCTGAAAGCGATCATGAAGAACCATCTTTCCCCCAACCGCCCGCCGGTGAAGAAGAAGGGCATGGTTCTCCGATCGCGATCTCACGCGACAAGCAACCCTCGATCTCCCACGCTCTCCTCGGAGGATGAACGAATCATGACCGACTCTGATACCATCGCCGCCATCGCCACGCCACCGGGGCAGGCCGGAATTGGTGTCATTCGAATCAGTGGTTCTCTCGCCCCTGATGTGGCGCGGGCCTTGTTCCGACCATCCTCCCCAAACTGCACATGGCAGAGCCATCACGCTTATCATGGGGACATTCTTACAGTCGACGGCCAAACAGTTTTGGATGAAGCCCTCGCCACATTGATGCGCAAACCACATTCGTTCACGGGCGAAGATGTCCTGGAATTATCCTGTCACGGCAACCCTCTCATTCTTCATACGATTCTTGAACAGCTGACACGCCTGGGGTGCCGTCTGGCTGGGCCGGGCGAATTTTCCCGGCGTGCCTTTCTAAACGGTCGAATGGATTTGTCTCAGGCGGAGGCCCTGGCATCGATGATCACCGCCCCATCCCCCCGGGCTTTCGCTCTCGGACTGGCGCAGCTCAAGGGGGCGCTGGGGAGGACCATACAACGCTTACGCACACTTCTGATCGACGCCCTTGCCATATTGGATGCCTCCATCGATTTTACCGAGGACCTCGAAGAAAATGAAAGTTTGGGCGAATTACCGCAAATCAACGAGGCGATAGACTCCATTGAAGCTCTCCTTGCCACCTATGAGTCGGGCAAAATCATTACGCAGGGGCTTTCGGTCGTGATCACCGGAAAGCCCAACGTGGGAAAATCCAGCTTACTCAACAGCCTGGCCGGTAGGAAAAAGGCGATTGTCACCGATATCCCAGGCACGACACGAGACCTGATTGAAGAAACCATCACGGTAGGAGGGATATGCCTCACGCTCATGGATACCGCAGGCATCCGAACGCCTCAGGATATCATCGAAAAGGAAGGCATTGATCTGGTTTGGGACCGCGTTGAACAAGCCGACGTGATTGTCATCGTGCTCGACGGCAGCTCCCCCCTGACCGATGAGGACATCCATCTCCTAGGCCAGCACAAAACGCGGCACAATCACCTGATTATCGCGGTCAATAAATCAGATCTGCCCCAAACATGGACCGCGGAAAGACTTTGCGAGTTTTTTTCTTCGTCACCGCCCATCCTCAATATCTCGGCAAAGGATGGCAGCGGCCTGTCAGATCTCAAAGAAGCCATTGTGAAGATGTATCGAACCTCCGATCTCGACGGCAACGATGGCGTGGTCATCCAACTGCGCCATAAAGTGGCATTGAACAGAGCGCTCATGAACTTGAAAACAGCCCAAGCCAATCTTCAGGCAAAGCTTTCACCTGAATTTCCCGCATTTGAATTGCGCGAAGCCATTGCGGCGCTCGATGAAATCACAGGATTGAAAATCCAGGAAGAGATTCTTGACAAAATATTTTCGAGTTTCTGCATTGGAAAGTAGGGCCAAGCCCCTCATGGTTCATGGGCTTTTGTGTCAACATGCACTGGGAAAGATCCCTCCATGCCCCGCCGCCGGAATTAGGAGGAACACAATCCCCGCTTCCGAATTATCGCTTTTTTCCCCATCGCTCATATTCAGTAAAAAGGTCTATTGACATCATTGAAAGAATTATGCTGAAATCAACTGAACGTTTGCCGATATACCATTGATCCCTTTTTGAGGTGGCAACATGAAAAAAATCTATTGGATGTCCTTTTTTCTGTTATCGCTCTTCTGGATTTCTGCGTCACAGGCTCTTGGGCAGGTCAAGTGTATCGATGCCTCAGGTGAATCCATCATCTTGTCGAACGATCTGCCATCCGCCAGACTTGAAGCCGTCGCCCGCGCGAAATGGACGGCTATCGAACAGGTTGTCGGGACAGAAGTCAAAGCGGGGAGTTTTGTCCAAAACTTCACCTTGGTGGAAGACGTCATCAAAACCAAGGCGGGCGGTGTCGTCAAAAACTATAAGGTCTTAAGCGAAAATGTCAAAGATGACATCCTGGCTGTGAAAATCAACGCCTGCGTCGAACCGACACGGGCGAGGGACGCCGTCTCTCAACTGGGTTTGAATAACGCCATCGCCCTGTTTATTCCAGCGCGTAAACCCGGCCGTATGGGAGATGAATTTGAAGAAACCAACATCCTCTCCGAGACACTGATCGCCAAAATGTTGGAACAAGGTTACACCGTCACGGATGTCACCCCCACCCATGCGGTCGACGCCAAAGAAATTGAAAAGGCCATGCGCTCCGGCAATACGATGGCCTTGCGTAGTCTGATGTACAAATTTCTATCCAATCTGAGTATCATCGGGAAAGTGGACTACACCATCTCCACCAAGAAAGGCGAAGACATCGGGTACGGGCTTTCAATGCCCTTCAACAACGTCACCGTGCGTTTGACGTACAGGATACTTGCCAAAAACAAGGCGGGGAATATGGATATTCTCTCGGCTGGTGTGGAAGAAGCCCGGGCGCTTGCAAATTCGGCGGAGGACGCGGCCGCCAAAGCCATGAAAGAGCTGGCGGAAAAGCTCGCCCCCGCCCTTCTGGACAAAGTCAGCCAATACATCAAAGGGAATACCCGAAAAGTCACCGTTGAGATCGCCGGCATCAAAGATCTGGAGACGGTTCTGAAAGTCAAAGCGTTGTTGCAGAACATTGTCTGGGTCTCTGACGTAGAAGAAAAACAAATGGGGTCTTATATCGTCAGCTACCCGGAAAACACGCTGTATCTGGCCAACAGCATCAACCAAAAGGGAAACTTCAAGCTCAAGAACTTTTCACCCTATTCCTTGAGCTTTGAGTACCTGGAACCCCATTAGTTTGACATGGAGGAGGTAGACGATGATGAGACGGATTTTTTACCCCTTGATAACGCTCGTCGTCCTTTTTTGTGCCGCGGTGGTCATGGCGGCGGAAAAACCGCGTATTGCCGTCCTGCGGTTTGAAAACAAAACCCACGCTCACTGGTGGTCGAGCACATCAGCCGTCGAGCTCCAGGATTTGCTGGTAAATGAACTGGCATCGACCAAAGCCTTCCGTATTATGGAACGCCGGGAGCTTAAATCCGCTTTAAGCGAACAACAGCTGAGCGAATCCGGCATCGTCGAAGAATCCACCAAGGTCAAGACGGGCAAACTGAAAGGGGCGCAATACCTCATCGCGGCAACGGTGTCCGCCTATGAAGAAAACACGGAAAAGTCGGGCGGCGGATTGAGCTACCGAGGCTTTTCCTTCGGCGGCGAACAAAAGCGGGCCTACGTCGCCATAGATTTGAAAGTCATCGACGCCGAAACCGGCGAAATC
>CAZPTW010000327.1:0-4183 GCA_964589235.1 uncultured Smithella sp.
GTTATTCTCAATATTGCCGGGTGCGGAATCCGGCGGCAATGCATGAATCCGATAGGTTTCTTCGCTCCAGCTCATTTTGCCGGAGGCGACGTCATAATCCCAACCGCCGGTTTTGGAAATGGCCTGCGTTTCGTTGAGAAGCTTTTCGCTGCGGCGCAGCGTTTCTTCAATCTCCTTGTTTTGCCGGATCACCTCCAGCAGGCGCGAGGTGCGGTCTTCCACCATTTTCTCCAGCCGGTGCTGATAGTCCTGGTTTTGCTGACGCTGGGATCGTTCCTCCAGGATGACGGCCATCATAAAACTGAAGTTGTTGAGATAATCCCGATAGGGAGCGAATGCTGCCGGATCCGACAGTTCAAACACCAGGTCTCCCAGACGCGATGCGCCCACCGCGAGCGGCAGGCGCACGGTGTTTGCTACCGCCTCCGTATCGGTTGCGGGCGCATACCGGACGGAGAGGACGCCCGGTATGTCTTCGAGTCCGCGGCAGGCGAAACTGAAAATGGTTTTTTCGTCCGGAAGCCCTGCCAGCAGGCTTTGCATCAGAAGTAATTGGCCGATAATCGAGGCTTTAAGTTCCGGTTGATCCATTTGCCGTCCTGGATAAATGTTCAAGATAAGTTGAGAACCTCTTCCGGCTTGACATAAAAGGGATTGTGCACAACGGTTCCGCGCACCACCATCAGCGGATGAACCTTCAGGATGTCCATAATCGTTGCGCCGTCGAACATTCTGGCGTCATACTGGCAACCCGCCGTGACCGGATACTGCCGCTGCAACATGCTGACCCGGGATTCATACTCCAGAAGCCGAGAGCCGCCTTCGACATGCTGAATGTCGGGAGACATCTCGCCGATGACACGCGCGGCGGAATACCCCATGCCGATGGCTTCTTCATAAAAGGCCTGAAGCAGACGCAGCATTTCATCCGGTTCAAAACGGTTGTCTTTGAAGTAAACATCTTCCGTATTGGAGAGACTCAAAAGCTTTTGATCTCGTGATTCCACATAGGAGATGTCATGATGCCTTAAAAAAACTTCAACTTTGCGTTCCGAGGTTTTGCTGGAAAAACAGCTTGTGCGTTCATGACTGCGGATGCCCGATAAGATAAATTGTAGCAGTGAATCTTCCCGCTCGTCATCGGAACTGAGAATCTGGCAGACATGAACGCCCGGTGAAAACGTCTGCGGTGTGAATCCCAGCGAAATATTTTTGTGATGGTCTTGCATGGTTGTGCTCCCTGAAGTTCTTTGGGGTCATAATGTGGGTTGCCGTTTCCTCAAAATACCGTTTTTTATTCCATACGAATTTCGCATCCGGGCAAAGCATGGCAGAAGAGGTGAGCGGTTTTCAAAAAGCGGCCTGGGGTATGGCCATCCGGATCTCAGCCGAAAATGAGTATAAAATGTACTGCACATTTGAATCGGCAACAGCTTATCAAAAATTAAATGCAAAGCACAGTGGAAGCACGTTCCTGACGGCATGGCCGCAGGGACGCGCAAACTACCGTTAAAGCGTAAGTGATCGATAATATGCAGAATATTTCAATGATAGTTTCGGCTGTCCGGATGGGGTGGTGAATAATTTTCATCCGGGCCGCCGGGAACTGCTGGTAGGGGCGCGTGCGAGCATCCCACCTTTTATTTATGGGATTTAGGCTTTTATAAGCCGGAGTGTTGCATTATCGTCTCACGTCTGTGTATCGCAGAGAATGAAATGAAACATGTTTGGAACACTTTTTTGGGGGAAAGGAGTCTTTTGCCTGATTATTTATAAATCGGTCATGAAAACGGCTACTTGGGAAAGTGGTCCCATGTGGCATGTCTCCTGCTAGCTTGATGAGAATACTAAACTGAAACTCCTAAGATTCTGCACCGTCATTGCATTCGTTCGACAGGCTTCATCATTACTTTCTTAAGGGGGGAGTATGACCATGAAAACAGGTTCGTTCGTCCAGAGGATACATCCGTTGCTGTTCATGTTGTCGCTGTTCGTCGGTATGTTAATCGTCACCGGCTGTCACGAGTCCGGGGTCTTTCTGGACAGCCCGGTGGTGGGACTTTCGTATTCAACCACGTTCAAAGATCAGACGGTAACCTCGCAGACGACTGAAGACGGCATGTTTTTTTATAAAAAAGGCCAGCCCCTGACTTTTTCCATCGGGACGCTGGTGCTGGGGACCGCCTCCGGCAAATCGGTTATAACACCTTTGGATCTGGTTCCCGATGCCACCGGTGTGGCGGATCAGCGCGTCGTCAACATGTGTGTTTTGTTGCAGACACTCGATCAGGATGGAAACCTCAATAACCGCATTCAGATTACCGAGGCCATTGCGGCGATCGTCTCCAAATATGCCGGCCTGATTCAATTCAATCAGACACCGGCCGCTTTTGCGGCGGATGCAAATGTGAAAGCGCTTTTGCTCGAACTCAATGCCGCCGGCGTTTTCACCGATCCGGACCCTCGACCCAGAACGCTGCGCAGCGCCCAGGCGGCCCAGGAGCATTTTGTTCGTTCCATCAGTGATCGTAAAGTCGTCATGACGAAAAACGGCGCAGTCAAAGGTTATGCGCCCAATGATTCGACCTGGCAGTTTCTGGGAATACCCTATGCCAAACCACCTCTTGGAGATCTGCGCTGGCGGCCGCCTCAGCCTGTTGATCACTGGAAAGGAGTTCGCGACGCCATTGCCTGGAGCGACCAGGCGGCGCAGGGGCAGTCGTATCAGAAATTTGGGGAAGGCGGTATGAGTGAAGACTGCCTCTACCTCAATGTCACCGCGCCCAAACATGGCCATAAGCTGCCGGTGATGGTCTGGTTCCACGGCGGCGGGTACCAAGTGCTGACCAGCAACACCAAAGGCTATAACAATCCGGAAGCTCTAACGACCCAGGGAGTGGTGTTGGTCACCGTCAACCATCGGTTAAACGTGTTCGGCTATCTGGCGCATCCGGAGCTTTCAGCCGAATCCGGCTACGGCGGGTCCGGTAATTATGGCAACATGGACTTGATTGCCGCCCTGCAATGGGTCAAGCAGAATATTAAAGCCTTCGGCGGCGATCCTGACAACGTGACCATTTTCGGACAGTCCGGCGGTGGTCGCAAGGTGTTGTCGATGATGATGACTCCGCTGGCCAAAGGCCTGTTCCATAAGGCCATCTGCCAAAGCGGGTCGCTGCGTCCCGATACGCGCAGTCTGGCGACGGCGGAAAATATGGGCCTGGCCCTGCAGGCCAAATTGGGCGTGACGTCTCTGGCTGAAATGCGCGCCAAAAGCTGGATGGATGTGGTGGCGGCCTACCCGACCTCGGTTTCCGATCCCTATCCGAACGTCGATAACTGGTATTTTCCAGAAACGGAAAGAAGCATCATTGAGGCGCAAAAACAAAATGACGTGCCGCTTCTGGTGCTGGTGACCAAGGCGGATCAGCCGGAGCCGATATCCTCTTTCAAAAATTATCTTCCCTGGCTGGTCGGGCACATGCAAAGCAACACCTATGTTATGATCTTCTCTAAAGTACCCGCCGGCTGGGCCGCGCGGGGTGTCCTGCCGTATCACTCCGTGGAGCTGAGCTATGTGTTTAACACACCGGAAAGCTATGTGGTGCATTACCTGTTGAGTCTGGTGAAAGATCCGGCAACGGGCGCCAATCTGGCCATTGGCGATCTCAACGGCGACGGGGTGACTGGATCCGCCGGAGATCAGGCGGATATCCTGGCATCCGGTGGATGGGACCATACGGATGCAGCTGTGGCCAACACCATCATGACGATGTGGGCCAACTTTGCCAAAGCAGGCAATCCCAGCACCAGAGATTTTGTCTGGCCTGCCTATACGCCGGCCAATGACACGTATGTGGAAATGGGATCTGTGCCGGTCGTGCAAACAGGTGTGTCCACGGTTTTTCCATAGGCTGTGCGGAACGTTTTAAAGGGATATAGACATACTCATCAAAAACAGGAGAGGACAGGGAAATGAAAGTAAGATTACTGTTTTTCGGCGTCATGCGATGGATGTTGCCGGGGTTTCTGATTTTGAGCATAACGGGTATCACCGGTTGCTATGAGACAGGCGTTTTTCTGGACAGCCCGGTCGCGGGACTTTCGTATTCGACGACAGTCAAGGGACAAACCGTTATCGCGCAGACGAATGAAGACGGCACATTCTTGTACAACAAAGGTC
>CAZPTW010000328.1:0-4173 GCA_964589235.1 uncultured Smithella sp.
AAGAAAACCCAGAAGAAAGAGCGTCAGGGCGAAGGCCTGGGGAAAATGAACCATGACGGGATGGGTATGCAAATCCAGGATTCGCCTTCTTCGGGCGGATACAGGGTCTTTATAGGGTTCAAACATCTTGGCGGGGACGCCGCAGGCCGGACAAACGTCTCGAACGGCGGTCGAGACAGTAATGTAACCGCATGCTTTGCATCGGACAAGGTTGTCCATCGTATTCCTCCCTTTTTCAGGATAGGCCAGATGACTTCACCCTAATACATTTTTCCTTTGAATGACAATAAAAAATTATCGACGTTCGAAAATATGTTGAGATACAATTCGTCATATTATACACTTAAAGATATTAGTTCGGGAGGTCGCTATGGATGCGTTACTTCTGGCCCGTCTTCAATTCGCCTTTACCATCGGTTTCCATTTTCTTTTCCCTATGATGACCCTGGGGACGACCCTGATCATCTTCATGACCGAAACGCTGTACCTCGTCAAAAAAAACGAAACCTACAGAATGATAACGGATTTTTTGGCAAAGCTCTTGGGGCTTATATTCGTCGTCGGAGCGGCGACAGGAATTGTTATGGAGTTTTCCTTTGGAACGAATTGGTCTCAATATTCCCGGACGGTTGGAGATGTTTTCGGACCGATATTGGCGGCTGAAGGGGTTATCGCCTTTTTTTTGGAATCGGTGTTTATCGGTGTCTTGATTTTCGGACGAAAAAGAGTGTCGCCCCGAGTTTACTGGCTGTCGGCTTTCCTGGTGTTTCTGGGCGGGCATTTGTCGGCCTTCTGGATCATTGTGGCGAACTCTTGGATGCAGACGCCGGCGGGCTATGAAATCGCCGTTTCGGGAAAGATCGTTCTGAAGAGTTTTTCCGAGGCCGTCTTCAATCCGTCCACCACCGTACGCTATGTGCACACGATTCTCGCGTCGTGGGTGACGTGCGCTGTGATGATCTCAGGCATTGCCGCTTATTACGTCCGCAAAGGACTGCATGGCGATACAGCCAAAACGATGCTCAAAATCGGCGTCATTCTGTTTGCGGTAACCCCCATTTTGCAATTGGGGGCGGCCCATGCCCATGCCATTCAGGTGATCGATACTCAGCCGCTGAAAGCGGCTGCGATGGAGGGTCATTTTCTAACCACGCGCGGAGCGGATATTTATGCGTTGGGATACGTCGACCTGGTCAACGAAAAAACGTACGGTGTTTACATCCCGGGCGGCTTGAGTTTTTTATATAACTTCGATTTCAACTCAGAAATAAAAGGTCTCAAAGAGTATCCCAAGGAATTGTGGCCGCCCATCCAGCTGGTCTTTCAATCGTACCATTTGATGGTGGGGCTGGGCGTTGTCTTCATTTTGCTAGGGCTGCTGGGGGGGCTGTATTTGTGGAGAGGAAAACTCTATACCGCCAAATGGTACCTGTTTTTATTGACCCTTCTCATCCCGTTTCCGCATTTGGCGCATGAAAGCGGCTGGATCACGGCGGAAGTAGGCCGCCAGCCGTGGATTATTTACGGGTTGATGAAAACCGCCGAAGCCTCTTCGGTCGTTGTGAACGCCGGCGAATTGCTTTTCAGTTTGCTTATGTTTGCGTTTGTGTATCTGCTTTTATTCATCATGTTCATTCTGCTTTTTATCAGGATCGTGAAGCAGGGACCTGAACCGTCTCAATAGGGGGAAGGATCATGGATAGCATTCAGAACTTTCAGATTTTATGGTTTGTGCTCATTTTTGTGCTCCTTTTGGGTTATGCGCTTTTGGATGGGTTCGATTTGGGCCTTGCCGCCTTGATGCCGTTTCTGGGAAAAAATCGGCAGGAGAAGGACATCCTCATCGCGTCGATCGGGCCTGTGTGGGACGGCAACGAAGTCTGGTTGATCACGGGCGGCGGCGCGCTTTTCGCGGCTTTTCCGCACGCTTACGCCACAGCCTTTTCCGGATTTTATCTGGCGATGATGCTGGTTTTACTGGCGCTGATTTTTCGGCCGGTATCGATGGAATTTCGGGCCAATGATCCGAACCGAACGAGGCTTTGGGAGACGACCTTGGCCGCGGGCAGCGCGCTTGCGGCGCTTCTTTTTGGCGTCGCTTTGGGGAATGTCATCTATGGTGTGCCTCTGACGGAAAAGATGGAATATGCCGGGAGCTTCTTGACCCTTCTTCGTCCGGTACCGCTTCTGTTCGGTCTGACGGGGTTGACGGCGGTTTTGTTGCAAGGTGCCTCGTGGGCGGTGCTCAAAACCGAAGGGGATCTCCGAAGGCGTTCTCTGTTTTTCGTAAAGATCTTGATGTGGGTCAGCGCGTTGATGGCCGTGGTGTATTTTCTCGTTATGGTCGTGACCTTCCCGGGGCTTCCCGGCAATGTCTTGTTTTATTTGGCGCTCGTTCTGTCGCTTACGGGATTGGTTTCTTTATGGGTTTCCCTCCGCAAAGCCCATGAGAAATCAATCTTCGCCGGATCGTCCGCGCATTTCACCGGATTGTTTTTGGTTGCTGGGACCGCTCAGTTTCCAAATCTCATTACGGCTTCCAACAACCCGGCGCTCAGTTTGACGATTTACAACAGTTCGACCAGTCTCTACACCTTGCAAGTGATGGCCCTCATCGCTTTGATCGGAATGCCGCTCGTGATCGGTTATACCCTTTTTGTTTACCGGTTGTTCAAAGGGAAAACCAAGGCGGACAGCCATTACTGAAAACCAACCGGCAACCGGCCTAGATAAAAAAACATAGAAACCTACGCGGTGCAATCATGTCTCAAGGCGGGAGAATGAAGGCAGGCACGATTATTTGCTTCCCATCTGTTCCTTGAGTTTGCTTCGGTTTTTAATGGCTTCGCCGACACGATTGAGCGCAACGGAAATGTCGTCGTCCGGTTTCCCCAGGTATTTGTCGGCTTGTTTGTAAAGCGTGAGCGCCGCATCCAAGTCACCTCGGCTCTCGGCGCACACCCCAAGGTTATAGAGAAGGGTATGGGAATTGGGGGCCAGGTTTCGAGCCTCTCCCCAAAGCTCGCAGGCGCTGTCCATCCGTCCTTTGTCGGCATAGTCCAAGCCTCGTTTCAGCTTGTCTTTGGCCTCCTTGGATTCGATCCCGTCGGTGGAATCCATCAGGCGGATTTCGCGCGTGACGTAGTAAGGGGCTACATCTCGGCGGAATTCCTTTTTGACCTGCTCCTTGGCCTGGTTCAAAAGGACCATGTCGCTTTGCACGGGATGGGTGTCTTCGCATCCGGAAGAACTTCTCATGGCGGAGAGATTGCGGGAATAAAGCACCCGACCGGTGGAGACATCGACAAGCCTCGGCGTTACAGAGAAGTTGGCGACACGTTTGGTGCAATTGACATGATAATAACGCCATTGAAGGCAGGCGCCGTCATAGGATCGGCCTTTATCGTCCTTTTTCTGTTCGTATCTCGTGCAAACCTGCCGTCTTTCCGTATAATGACTGTCGTCGGACTGGCTGAGATTGACGACACCGGTGTAGATGCCCTGTGCGCCGACGAGTTTTCCGAGTTTCGCCGCGGTCTTTTCATCGACCAGACCGCTTTGCGAAAATTTCATTTCACTGACGACTCGATCGATGGAGGCGCGGTCCACCAAAGTGAAATACGGCTTGTCGTCGATGCCGATACCGGCCAGCACGCTTTCGAGTTCCGCGGCGAATTCCCGTCCGCCGGGACCGGAAAAAGGCATGACGGCGATCGCTTTCGTAAGCGATGCTTCATGATATTGTGCGGGTTGCAGCATATTGACGCGGATTTTTGTCGCGCAGCCGGAAAACGAAAGGAGCAAAAAGAGAATGGCCAAACCAACGCCGGATGTCTGGATGATTTTTCTTCCGCAAGTCATAAGCAAATGTCCCTTTCTTTCGTTATTCGTCCAGGTCGATGGATGATTTGGACTTGGATCTTCTTTTGGTTTCTTTGGAGGCGTACTTTTTCAAGCATTCGTCATCTTTGATGACCAGCGAGCATTCCAGATACTCGGCGATTTCGATGATGCAGCCGCGGATGGCTTTTCCGGTAGGGGTTTTCGCCTGTTTGCTCAGGCCGCCGGTTAAGCCCGGCACGATTCCGGAGGGGCCGCCGACATTCACTCCCCCGGACGTCGATGTGGCTTCTACCGTCCGCGTGTCGATGATTTCGCCGGTGAAGTACAGCA
>CAZPTW010000329.1:0-4162 GCA_964589235.1 uncultured Smithella sp.
TTACAACTGCAAGTTCTCTGGCTTGGACGCCTACGCGCTGAACTTTCAGACATTGAAAGTTTCCTGGAAATAGCCCACAAACCATTCTCATTTCAAGCAGGGCCGACATCTGAAAAAAAGGATCCGGCCCTGCCGATTTTTTCTCCCCGCGGCTTTTACCGATCGCCCGATGGATCGCCTAGCGCCTGAAACCGCGATGGCCGAACCGCCTGTTGGATCTCGTGTGCGACACTTTCCTCTCCAAGCCTTTTGTTCCCTTTCTGCCGGAAAGAGATGCTAAGGAAACAATCCGCCGGGCTTGTTCTCAAAAGACACCGCTTTTTTTTTCACCGCTTTCTCCACCAGGCATCTTGGGCCGGCGGTCAGGGATTTTGGAAAGGGATGGTGATCTTGTAAACACCGCCGGAAAGAACCGTTTGAACGGGGAAAGGCGCCTTTTCATAGACTTTCAGCATGGCCCGGTTATTTTCCAAAACATCGGCCTTGAAGCCTCGAATGCCTTCTTCGCGGGCGGTCTTGATCAAAAGATTCAACAAATAGGTGGCGATCCCCCGACCTTGATAATGCTCGTCGACAATGAAAGCCGTATCGGCAAAGGCATCCAGCTGGGAGCGCACGTAACGGGCCTCGCCCAATATTTTTTCCACCCCGGCATCGTCAAGGATCGCGACGATCGACATGGTTTGACGGTAATCCACTGCGACGTATTCCTGCATTTTCTTGTGCGGCATCGTCTTGATGGGACTGAAATAACGGTAATAGACGGATTGATCCGAAAACCGGTAAAACAAACGACGCATTTCCTCTTCATCGGATGGTTTGATCGCCCGGAAGCGTAAGGTCAGCCCGTCTTTAAACCGATGGGTACAGGCGATCTTTTCCGGGTACAAAGCTCCGGAATCCGCAAAATAGATTTGATCTGAGTAAATCATCTTCGCTTCTTTGGCCTGGCGCACCAGTTCGGCCCGATCATCCGGATGGGCGATTTCGATGAGCGACAGCGCTCGTTCTCGAAGCGTTTTGCCCATCAGATACGCCACGCCGAATTCGGTGACCACCAAGTCCATGGATTCCCGGTTGGTAAATTGAAAGGGGTAGTCGCTTACGGACAGAAGAATATTCGGTTCACCCTTGAGGTTACGGCTCGGCAGCGCGAAAATCGTGCGGCCGTTTTTGGAAAGCGACGCGCCCCAGAAAAGCTCCTGTACGTTCCCGGGACCGGCGGTGACGTTCCCTTTTCCGGTATGAAGCGCGATATCACCCGTCAAATCCACCTTCCGCGCGGGGAAAATCGCCACCATATTGTCGTTGAGACCGATGGTTCGAGGATCCATGACAATGTCTTGAGGTTGGAACTCGACCAGCGCGTTCAAATCCAGCCAGGAAAGCAATTCCTTGGTGCCGATGACATACGATGCGCAGCACTTGCCGCGGAAAACCCCTTTGTATCGATTGGTCACGGCGCCGCTCTTGACGAGATCCATCAGCGCATCGGTAAAGAAGGGTGAGTGAACGCCGAGGTTTTTTTTCGTGGCGAGCGTCTTGGCCAACGCTTCATAGAGAGGACCGATTCCGTACGAGATACAATTGCCATCTTGAATCACCGAGGCCACGTTGGCGGCTATCTTGAGATAAACATCGGCGATCGGCCAGCGGGGAATGTACATCGGCTGCTCCGTCGCTTCCAAAAGATAGTGGAATTCCGAAATATGAACCAGCGTGTCTCCCATGGTCCTCGGCGCCTCGACATTCACTTCGCCGACAACGATCTGAGCCACCTCCATCGCCTGCCGTTCCGCGGAATTGCCGATTAGATAGGCATAACCGTTTTCATCCGGTTCCGTAATGAGCACGAACGCGGCGTCGATATTGATCGCCCCCGTTTTGAACAACCAAGGAATCCGTGAAAACCGGCTGGGAATCAGATCCACCCGTCCCGCGCTGATGGCTTCAGAGGCGAGCCAACCGGAAAAAAACGTCTTCAAGCGGAACTTTCTGGCGTAGCGTTCGTCGATCGCCACCGTATCGCCGAGGCTCACCAGTTGGATCAATTCCAAATCCTGAAGATTGTATTGACAAGACTCCATCAAGTGTTTGACGAGCGTGCGTGGTTCCGCGAGGCCCGTGCCTAAAAAAATGCTCATGCCCGGTTCGATTTTCGACAAGACTTCTTCAGGGGCTACAACTTTCTTTTTCCACATGGGGTTTGCTCCAGCGGGGGGGTTCATGGACTTGGACACCGCTCCACTCGGACTCGGCGTCCGCTTTTTGCCGCCAAGTTTCCTGCTGATCAATCGGCCAAGCGATTTCCGGGGTTTATCGGCCATGGTTCTTTTCAATCAAAAATTTCTCTGTCCCGCCGATACCAGTAATCAGGGATGATGCGATACATCAAACGGGAAAAGGGTCCAATATACTCGTTTTTCCTTTTGTCGAATTGGCAAGCGTGGATGATCATGTCGCGGATGGCGTTCTTGTTGCCGCCTTTATTGAAAATGTTGTACGCACAGGAAAAAAGCGGGCTGTACATATTTTTCTTTTCCAAATATTTATAGACGTTGCGGATGGTGTTGGGCCCTTCCGGTGTTCCGTCGATCCGCTCCAAGACCCGTAAATTGGTTTCAATGGGGTTACCGGTATAGAGCTCATAGAAAAATTTTCCATAGCGGTAATTTTTGCTCGCCATCGACGAAACGGTGACGTACATGTCGCCGACACCGGCTTGGGAATGAAAGGCCTGAAAATGCCCGCCTAAAACGCGCGACAATGAACGGATTTCCACGCCGGAGCGGGCAAAAATCGTTCCCGGAATTGAATTTCCCAAATCCAAGGAATCGGCCAGACCCTTGATGTTGGCCACGATATTTTTCAACGCCCCGCAGGCTTCCACACCGATGACATCAAAATTATAGTAAGCGTTGAGTTCCTTGCGGTTGAACATGAGCAAATGATCGCGGATGATGTTGGCCGTCCGTTTCTTTCCCGCCACCGTCACACAAACCGGCTTGCCCAACGCGATATCGATATCGAAAAAAGGACCGCCGATGCACACCACCTGATATTTATGCTGCAAATTGTAGAGGTGATTGCGAATCAGCCGGGACGGGGTGATCAGCTCCGTCGAAATTTCGTCGGATATCAACCCTTTGATCGGAGAAATCAGGCACGTGTCTCCCGCTTTTCGGTCAATCATCGGTTTCAAATAATTGAGTAAATCCGGCAAGCGGTTCATCGTCACGGCCAAAATGATAAAGTCATTGTTTTCGACGATATGCTCCAGGTCATTGGTGGCGTAAACCTTCGGCGACAGTCTGGGGACCTTGTCCATTCCGCCTGTGAGTTTGGCCAGATCTTCGGTCAGATGGATGGGGTTCAGATGGTCGCGGTTGATGGCTTTACAGACGTCTGAATTATGATAATACATCGCCACCCGTTTATTGTCGCGCCCAAATTTATAGGCAAACGACGTTCCCAGACGGCCGGGTCCAATAATGGCGACTCTTGTCGTATCTAAATTCGCAACAATCATCCTCAGGCACTCTTTATGACGCTCGACTTGTTCATTATAAGAAACAAATCATTCAGATGTCAAACCCTATAAGCCTTTTTCGGAAAAAGTAAATAAAATTTGTCAAGACGCCTTTGTTTTTGATTGCATTATCCTTAAGAATTGACTAAAAAAAACCGATCTTAACTCATTATTAATCGTATCCATCAAAGGGGTTTTCAAAATGATGAGAAAAGTCTATAGCATCTGCACCATTTTCATCCTTTGTTTTGTCACGGTCTCAGCCTTGTGCGCCGCGGAGGGAAACACACGCGCGTCGGCCTCAATGGTGATCGCGGATCGAGGAGGCAGCTACCTGGTCGCAACCACAAACGGAGGCATCATGGACGTCTATGACCAGGGCTCTCAAAAATGGCTCTATACCATCCGGTTTCCCGAATTTGTCGCCGACTTCAGCCGCGTCAACGCCATCGCCCTGGACGATCTCCATCTTCTGGCCGCCTGCGCCGTCGTCGGGAAAAGCGCGCCGGGAGCCGTCTATCTCTTCGATCTCGCGTCGACGAAACTGCGGGGAGTCATCGCGGGACTGCCCGCTGCTCCAACCCGCGTGGCGTTCTCCGGAAAAGGACGCTATTTGGCCGTAAGCCTCGCCAA
>CAZPTW010000330.1:0-4154 GCA_964589235.1 uncultured Smithella sp.
CTTTTTCCGTGGAAGCACCATCCTGCACGGAAATTTGAATCATGCCGACATCCGTATTTCCGGCAATGCGCCGGTGGTAGGTCGCAAGCGGAAGAATCACGATGTCGTCTTGATCCTGCCCCATACTGTTTTGTCCTTTGCCCTGGAGAATGCCGATGATCTCGCAAGATATTTTTTCCAAACGGATCTTTTCGCCCAAAGCATTTTGACCGCCGAAGAGTTTCTTCACAACGGTTTCCCCGGTAATGCAGACCGCCGCGCCGGCTCTGACTTCGCTTTCCGAAAACAGCCGCCCCAACCGAATCACGCGGTTCGTGGCCTCGATGTAGGACCGATCGGTTCCCGTCACCTGCGTGGTCCAGTTCTGATTGCCGAAGATGGCTTTGACGGATTTGGACGAAACCGGAGAGACCGATCGCAGCGATCCCACCTCCCGGCCAATTGCCTCCGCATCCGACTGCTTAAAGGGAACACCGCCGCTCGGTTGTCCGGGTCCGAGCCGCTTTCCCGGCACCACCATCAGAAGATTACTGCCCATACCGGCGATTTGCTGCCGGACCGAAACGGTGGCGCCGCTTCCAATCGTAACCATAATAATCACGGCGGCCACACCGATGATAATCCCTAGAATGGTTAAAAAAGAGCGCATCACGTTACGCCGGATTTCCCGAAAAGCCAAAATCAGAGTATTACCGATCATCATCGTTGTGTCCTGTTGGTTTGATCGGACGCCACCAGTCCGTCTAAAAAATGAATCACCCGGTGGGCATAGGCGGCCATGTCGGGCTCGTGGGTGACCATAACGATCGTCACGTGTCGTTCTCGATTCAGTTTTGTCAAAAGATCCATAATCTCCCGGCTGCGGGCCGTATCGAGGTTTCCCGTCGGCTCGTCGGCAAAGAGAATATCCGGTTCAGTCACAATGGCGCGGGCAATCGCGACGCGCTGCTGTTGCCCACCGGAAAGCTCCCCTGGCGTATGCGTTTCCCAGCCGGAAAGCCCGACGGTGGCAAGCGCCTCCAATGCCTTCCGATGGCGGTCACGTGCTGGCAGACCGCGATAGATCAGAGGCAGTTCCACATTCTCCAAGGCCGATGTCCGGTTGAGCAGATTAAACCCCTGAAAAACAAAGCCCAAATAAAATCGCCTCAGTTTGGTCAATTGATTGCGGGAAAGCGTATTAACTTCAACCGTTCTAAACCGATAGTATCCGGCCGTCGCCGTGTCGAGACAGCCCAGAATATTCATGCAGGTGGATTTACCCGATCCACTGGGACCCATCACAGCCACGAATTCTCCTTCCTGAATGGTCAGATCGATTCCGCGTAAAGCATGTACGGCCGCCTGCCCTTTTCCATAAATTTTCTTGATACCCGTCAGTTCGATCAGGGGAGCAGGCAACAGGCGTTGATTTTGCGTCATCATGGTTTTCCTATGCTGATCGTATCGACCACCAACGGCATCCCTGGTTTCAAAGGTCCGGAGATGACTTCTGTCATCCCGTTGCTGGACGCCCCGGTTATGATTGTTACGGAGGAGGGCCGCCCCTCTTTCAAAATCCAGACTCGCTGATTTTTCTGACCCGCCACCTCGACGCTCGGTCTACTCTCCGATTTGGGTGGCCGGGGCAATATCGCGCCGATGAGACCTCGGGACGGTTCATTGCCTTCGTCGGCAGGTGGAACAAATCGAAGGGCCGCACTGGGAACGAGAAGGGCGTTTTCGATTTTTTTGACGATGATATCAGCCGTCGCCGTCATGCCGGGTCTCAGAAGCAGGTCGGGGTTATTGACTTTCATGACGGTTTCATAGGTCACGACGCCCGATGTCGTCGTCGAGCCATAATTGACCCGAACGATTTGTGCATCAAATATGCGATTGGCATAGGCGGCGACGGAAAACGTCGCTCTTTGACCTTCACGAACTTGGCCCACATCGGCCTCGTCCACATTGACGTGCAGTTCCATCGTTCTCAAATCAGCCGCCAGGGTGAAAAGCGTGGGCGCCTGATACGCGGCGGCGACCGTCTGACCCGGTTCCACATCACGAGTGAGCACGACCCCGTCAATAGGGGATCGGATGACGGCTTTGGAAAGATCCGTCAAATTGGCGGCAAGCGTCGCCTCCGCCTGAGAAACCGCAGCGCGGGCGGCCGCGTTCTCAGCCAGCGCGCGGGACAGCGCCGCTTGTGCCGCATCCATCTCCGCTTGAGAGGGAACTTTGTTTTGGCTGAGCTCTCTCACCTTTTTGTACTGGGAGAGTTTGCTTTGCGTTTCCTCGATAGTCGCTTGCGTCTGCAAGACCTTGGCCTGAGCCGACTCCAACGAGGCCTTCGACTGGGTGACCTGCGCCTCCAATTTCGTGGTGTCAAGTCTGGCCAGAATCTGGCCAGCTTTCACCCGGCTGTTGTAATCCACGTCGACGGCCTTGACGATCCCGGAGAGTTCACTGCCGACACTGACGGTGTTGTTGATGGGCTTCAAAGTGCCCGTGGCCGTAACGATCACCATGAGATTACCGCGTTGAACCTCCTGTGTTTTGTATTGAACAGCGGCTGAAGAACCACCACCTTTGAAAAAGACAAAGCCTCCGACCAGGAGGATCGTCAGGCCAACCCCAACGATGATCCATCTCTTGGATATCTTTTCCCCACGGGCCAGCGATACCCCATCGAGGGTTTGGGCGATATCGCCTTTTTCAATTTTCTCTTTCATGAAAACCATCCCATCCATTATTTTACCGATGTGATTCATCCGTCGCGGTCAACCAGCCGCCACCCAACGCTTTGTACAGACGAATCAGATTTGTGATTGTCTTCCCTTGGCTTTGCACCAGTTCATCTTCAGTGGACAGAAGCGAACGCTCGGCATCCAGCACATCGGTGAAATCGGTCAACCCGGATTCGTATTTCACTTTTGCCAGGCGGGCCGCTTCCTTTGCCGCAGCTGCCGCAACGGCGAGAGATTGCTTTCTTGCCTGCTCTTCTTTCAAGGCCACCAAAGCGTTTTCCACCTCCTCCAACGCCGTGAGGACGGAAATTTGATAAGCGATCAAAGACTGCTCCCGGATAGCCGATTGCACTTCGATATTCTGACGAATTGCCCCCCCTTCAAATAACGGAATGGTGATGCTCGGGCCGAAACTATGGATGGCGTTTTTCGTTGAGAAAAGGCCCCCCAAGCTCGAGGCGGAGAGTCCCAATGTCCCGCTGATTTTGAATTTGGGATAAAGATCCGCCGTCGCGACGCCGATTTTCGCCGTCTGTGACGCCAAATTGCGTTCGGCTTTCCTGATATCAGGTCTGCGGCGCAGGAGATCCGCCGGCACTCCCACAGCGACGGGGCCCGATACAGAAGGTAAAGGCCGCCTGTCGTTCAATTCTTTGTGAAGATTTCCCGGATGCTCGCCAAGAAGCACGGCAATACGGTTCATCGCTTCTTCCAGTCCGCTGCACAGCGTCGGTCGTTTGGATCGTGTGCTTTCCAGATTGAGACGGGCTTGCAAGACAGCCAGTTCATCGGCGAGTCCCGCTTGATGACGCCAAACCACCAGTTGATTGGTTTCCTCCTGCGTTTTGAGATTGGCATCCGCCACATCCAGCCGCATTTGATAGATTCTCACATCCACATAATTGAGAGCCACTTCCGACAACAGCGAAATCAATACATCCCGTCGATCTTCGACACTGAACTCCAGATTCGCCTGGGCCGCTTCCACGGAACGGCGAACACCACCGAAAAGATCGATCTCCCAGGACGCGTCAAAGCCCTGGGCATAAAGATCGCCGGTCAAGCCGGTCCCAGTCTCATCGCTGGTCCAGCTCCAGGATGCGCTTCCTGACGCGTTGGCCGCCGGGAAGAACCCGGAGATCGCCACGCCCCGACGGGCCCGCGCCTCACGAATCCGCGCCTCGGCTTTCTTCAGATCCCAATTGTTGTTTTTGGCCCGCTTCAGCAGACTTGAAAGCATTGTATCGGAAAACCCCAGCCACCATGCATCCAGTGCGGCTTGCTCACCATCGACGTCTTCCCCTGCCGGTTTTGTGTGCCAATTCTGCGGAACGGGTGTCTCCGGACGGATATAATCCGGTCCCACGGTCAAACAACCGGACAACAGCAGTGCTCCCAGCAACGGCCATAACCAACGGGTTGATT
>CAZPTW010000331.1:0-4128 GCA_964589235.1 uncultured Smithella sp.
CGCCTCGGTTGAAAAGTCCGGAGCCGGGGTGGATCATCACTTCACGGCTCTTGGCGGCGGTATAGATGTTTTTTTCCTTTTTGCAGGCGATGTTGGACAAGTAGCCGCTGAGAATGCAACGATGGATTTTATCCGAGATCGCCTGATCAATATCGATTTTAACGGGTTTGCGATGACGTGTTACTCGGCCGCCGTCGACAATGTCCAGGATTTGAGAATAAATATCGCGCCATTCCATCATCCGCCGGTAGGACAGGAAATGTTCCCGGCAGAATTTACGAAGCTTGTTTTGAGTTTTCATCTTTTCAAGCGAATCGGCATAACTGTTCCAGAGCCTCAAATAACCAAGGAAATCGGATTCCTGATGCTTAAACGGTTCATGAACGGCTGCGGCCTGATCCATCTTGTCGAAAGGACGTTCTCGCGGGTCTTGGATACTCAGATAAGCTGCGATGACGGCGATTTCGTTGATACATCCTTCTTTTTGCGCCTCCATGATCATCCGGGAAATACGCGGATCGAGCGGAAAGGCCGCCATGGCTTTGCCGATCGGTGTCAATTGATAAGATCCTTCTTCTGCGGGATCGTTCCTTGTGAGCGCGCCCAAGTCTCTTAAGATGTCGATGCCATCGCGGATGTTTTTTGGCTGAGGCGGGTCAATAAATGGGAAAGCGGTCGGCGAGCCGAGATTCAGAGACAGCATTTTTAAGACAACCCCCGCGAGATTCGAGCGCAGAATTTCCGGGGTCGTATAGACGGGCCGTCCGGCGTAGTCTTCCGGGGAATAGAGTCGAATGCAAATGCCGTTTTGCACGCGGCCGCAGCGTCCCATGCGCTGATCGGCGCTGCTTCTGGAGATCGGTTTGACGGGCAAGCCTGTGGTCTGGCTGCGCGGGTTATATTCCACCATTCTTGCCAGACCGGAATCGATGACATATTTGATGCCGGGAATCGTTAAGGAGGTCTCCGCGATGTTGGTCGAGACAATGATTTTTTGGTCTTTGGAAGGTGCGAAAACAAGTTGCTGGGCGCCGGAGGATAGTCTGGCATACAAAGGCACAACAAGCCCCGAACATTTTTGAGAAAGTTTTTCACAAGCTTCGCGAATGTCCTGTTCTGTTGGGAGAAAAATGAGAATATCTTCGAAGTGCCTCTCGTTTTGCAATTGCATGACGCAATCGACAGCCGCGTCGATATATGTGATTTCTCCCTTTTCTTCTTTGATAGGGTCAATCGGCCGATAGCGCACCTCGACAGGAAACATGCGACCGGAAACTTCGACAACCGGGGCGTTGCGGAATGCTTGAGCGAATTTGTCGGTATCAATGGTGGCGGATGTAATGATCAGTTTAAGATCTTTTCTTTTAACAAGCAGCGTTTTTAAGTAACCCAATAAAAAGTCGATGTTTAGGCCTCGTTCATGAGCCTCGTCGACAATGATGGTGTCATAGGCGCGCAAAGAACGATCGAAGCTTGTTTCGGAGAGCAGCATCCCATCCGTCATGACTTTGATCAGCGTATCGGCGGATGTTTTTTCTTCGAATCGAATTTTATAACCGACCAACTCTCCACAGCTTTGTCCCATCTCGGAGGCGATTCGCGAAGCGATGCTGACGGCGGCGATTCGCCTGGGTTGTGTCAGTGCGATCATCCCGTTTTCCCCGCGACCGGCGGCCAAACACATTTTAGGAATTTGCGTTGTTTTACCTGAACCGGTTTCGCCCGTGATAATCACGACCTGATTGGCGCGGATGTGTTCGATGATCGTTTGCCGCAGGGCGCATATCGGCAGATCGGCAGGAAAAACGAGGGATCCGCCATTGGTTTGTCTTCGTTTTTTTTTTCTAAAACGTTCTTCTTCCGTCAAGGATCGTTCTCCATTGTTGAAGACTTGTTCTTTTTATTTCATGGTCATCGTCGGCTGTCAATCTTTGAAACCCGTAAAAACAGGCCGACACCATCGGCGATGTCTTTCGTGCGGGACCACAAAGGGGACTTGACGCAATGACAGATTGACTTCATCGAAATTCTTCTATAGAATTCCAATAAATTCAATCGGGGATTCAGAATTTGCTTTCGGTCACGCTTCAGAAAAACAAAAGAAACTATCTTGTCTACAATGAATGGCGAAAACAACTTTTTTTATCCAACGCCCCCAAAGACGCGTCGGTGATTCTATATCTTTTGCCGTGGATGCTAAGTGTCAATGCTCCGTCCATCCCGGGATTCGTCGAAGATTTGAAAAAACCGTTTAAGGTATCGCATCTTGACGGCAGCCGAGACATTCTCGATCGCGAACATCAATTCAAAAAGAATTTCGGGATTGACGATGAGAGGTTCTCCGTCCGTTATTCATATGGGGATGTCGATATTCTAGGTATTTACACCATTGGTTCAGCCGGCACCATCAGCCAGACTTCCCGATCGGATTGCGATATTTGGATTTGCATCGATAAACGGGAATACGATGAAAAAAAACTCCAGTTCCTGAACCAGAAACTCAATATGATCAAAGGTTGGTTGGATGAACACATCAAAATGCCGGTGTATTTTTTCTTGACGGACGTGACGGACATCCGCGAATGTAAATTCGGCAATATCGATTTTGAAAGCAGTGGATCGACGCAGAAAAATATTTTGAAAGAGGAGTTTTACCGCACAACGATTCTTATCTGCGGTAAAATTCCGTTTTGGTGGGTCGCATACGATCCTGATGCCCCCGTTGACTATGAAAAAGAGCTCGATACAATTCAAAAAAGAGATTTCGGGGGGATCGATTTTATTGATTTTGGAGATTTGACAGAAGTTCATCCGTCGGAATATTATGGGGCGGCGCTTTGGCAGCTCAACAAGTCCTTGACCCACCCATTGAAATCCATCATCAAGATGCTGCTTCTGAAAATGTTTTTGGAGTCACCGGAAGAGGAATTGCTGTGCAACAAGTTTCGCCGACACGTTTTAAATCCGCCGATCAACGCGATGCCGCCTGACCCCAGCTTGTTCACCATGCAGACGATGTTGGATTATTATGCAACACACGCTCGCAAAGAACACTTCGAGTTCATCAAAAAGTGTTTTTACCTGCGTTATGAACTCAAACTTTTGTCGAAAAAACAGACGCAAAAAGACGAAATGGCCTCGATCATTTTCAAAACACATCATCTTGACCGCGACACGATATATTCGCTCAACGATTTTGCGGTGTGGGATCTGGACCGGCAAATCGATTTCGGTGGATTGATGTTTGAGTATGTCTCTGATATTTATCGGGACATTGTCAAAATCGGCGAGGAAATCCGAGGAGAGATCGCCCCGGAAGATCTGACCATTATCGGCCGCAAACTTGCTTCTTCCATCAAGGTGAAAAATTTTAAAGTTCCCATCTTGAACATTTCATCGGAGACCATCAATCTTCCTGTTTTGACCTTTGTATACCGAGATAACATCTGGCAAGTTTATTCCTCCTCGAACGCCGTGACGCCTGTCATCGCGCACGAAGAGATGATCTTTTGCCTGACTTACTTGGCATGGAATGGGATTTTTGACCCCATGTTAACGCGAATGCAGCCGAATCCGACATCCGTCACCGTTCAGGAAATTATCAATCTGGGAAAGATGATTCGCGATTTCTTTGGGACTTACGATATCGCTCAGGTCCATTTCAGTAAATTTCTGTCCGAAGAGGTGATCAATAAAATGCTGGTGACGGTAAGTTTCGATGAGACAACCGACGACATGGAGATTCAAAGCATCAGCATTGTTTATAAGAACAGCTGGGAGGAAGTGTTTGTGCGCCGGTTTTCCTCTCTGGAAAAGATGAAAGCCTTTCTCGCCCGAGCGGGGAAAATATCCCCGAGAGTGGAAACGAGGTATTATATTCAGCGGCATAATCGATATTATGAAAAAATCATCGATCGAACAAAAAACGCCGTCGATCAAATCATTATTGGGCGCTAGTGCCGGTGTCGACGCGACGTAGGGGCCCCCTGAGTTGTTTCTATGGGCGGTCGCTCGATTAGTGGATTCTTTTATTTCCGCCAGCCAAAATCCAGATCCATATCTTTGGGTGCTTCCATGTCGATGGTCGTCTCGATGACTTTTTTCTGCAGGGCAGGCAGTTCCATCACC
>CAZPTW010000332.1:0-4128 GCA_964589235.1 uncultured Smithella sp.
ATGCCGATGGAACGGTTTTGGACACAAAGACCAATTTGATGTGGGCCGCCAAAGACAACGGCAGCGACATCAGTTGGAAGGATGCGAAAGCCTACTGCGAAAGTTTCGGCGCAGGATCTTATCGGGACTGGCGGATGCCGACGGCGGAAGAACTGGCCACGCTCTATGACGCAAGCAAAACCCGCAAAGCGCCCTGCGCCGCGAACTTCGAAATTCATAACGCGACGGAAGCGATCGGCATGACGTGCCTGTCGATTTGGTCGTCCGACACGAAAGGCAACGACGCCGTTTTGTTCAATTACGTCTACGGCAACGCCTCCCCCTATCTTCAATCTCACACTTACGCCGCAAGAGCGCTGCCGGTTCGGACCCACAAATAGGCGAGTCAAAACAAACGGGCGGTTGAAGATTTCTTCAACCGCCCGTTTTACGGCGAGGGTCCGCCGGTTGGAAGATCCAACGCCTATTCCGACGGCATCGTCGTGAAAACGCCGCGTGGGTCCACTTCGGTGCGGATAATTTTCAGCGCCTCGGGAGTGATCAGTTTGGTGTCCGGGATCACGCCGTCGTCCGGTTTGAGGAGTTCAAAACCGGTGAGCTGCTGAACGAGATCAAAAGTGACACCGGGGGTTAAAGATTTCACCCGCATCCGTTTGCTGACCGGGTGGAAATCGTAGATCCCCCAGGGGCTGATGACTGTGCTGGGACCCTTGCCCAAAAGCCCGGCTTCCCGACGCGAGTTTCCACCGGTGAGGTGTCCGACCGACGTGATGAAATCCACTTTCTCCGGAAATTTGTCCGCGGTCTGGAGGCCGACCAGAACCATATTTTCAGTCAGCGATGACAGATCGTTGTTTCCGCCGCTGCCGGTCATGCGGACCGTGGGATGATGAAAATCCTTGCCGATCATGTGGGTGTTGACGTTGCCGTACATATCCACCTGGGCGAAACCGAGGAACCCGATATCCACGTAGCCGTTGTAGCATTGGGCGAAAGAATAAGACATCTCCATGATCGTGGGGGATTTGCGCCAGGTGAAGGGACAACCCACCGACCAGGGCATGTCGCCTTCCACCGGATCCTGCCCTCCGGATTCGTAAACGATCGTGATGTTGGGGGCGTGGGTTTTTTTGGCCAAGATTCCCGCCACCATGGGAATTCCTGTGCCGATGTAGACGATCGAATGATCGGAAATCTGCTGCGCGATGATGTAGGCCAATATTTCCAGCGGATTGGCCGGGGCGTTTAAGTCTTTCATGGTATCCTCCTGTCTTAGTAAAAGAGTCCTGAATCATGTTTGAGCGTGTATTCCTCGTATGAGAAATCAATGCTCTCGTTGTCGCCTTCGGCCGCCTTGGTTTGACGGCGGGCTTCGGCGATCCACTTGGCGCCGCCCAGTTTCTCGACAAACTCAAACTGGTTTTTGACGCCCATGATCCATTCATCACAGAAGGCTTTGTTGTTTTCTTCCGAGACGCCGCCGAAACGCATGCACTTCTCCCACCACTGGCGGGGCCAGTAATAACAACCGGGCATGCTGCCGGGAAGCGCTCCGAACGGCATTTCGACGACGGCGTCGGCATAAAAGAAGGGAATGATTTGTCCCTGCTTGTTGTAACGGATATCGTATTCAGGAACGATTTCTTCCGCTGTGATGATCAGCTTGCGCGCGGCGGCGGCGATCGCCAGGTCGTTGACCGCCGGGCCGTAAATGTAGGCGTTGCCGTATTTGTCGGCCGCGTGCACGTGGATGATCGCCACATCGGGGTACAAAGCCGGAATGAACACGACGGGATCTTTGTCTTCTTTCAAGGGATGTTGCATCACTTGGAGGTAGGGATTGTAGCGGACGATGTCACTGCCCAGCATTTGTTTGCTGAAAAAGCCGGGCGCGCCGAGCTGGGCGGCTTTGAACCCCAAAGCGACGCCGCCGTGGCTCCATTCCGAAAGAATTTGAATGCGACCCGCTTTCAGCGCCCGATCATAGACCCGGTCGATCCCGCGCATTTCCGCGCCGGTATACGAGCTGTGTGAATACTTGACGATGCCGTAGGTGATAAAGAAGCTCTGATTGGTGTTGGGGGCGCCGATCATCTGGAGGTTTTTTCGACCCTGCCGGATGATTTCATGAAAAGCCTGGTGCGCGGTTCGGACGTAAGAAAAGCCGCCGTCCGTGATGATGTCGCCGTCCTTCACGAAGGTTGAAACCGCTTCGCCGATGGTCATGCGCTTGTCTTTTTTGGCGCGTTCTTTCTTGAGATGCGCCTCACGCGCCGACTCGAAGTCGACGAGCCTCTCCAGAACGGACGTGTCGCTCAACTTGAGGTTGGCGACCGCCTCTTGGTTAAAGCGATACTTTGCCATAAACAGCCTCCTGAGATTAAATTCCCCAATCTGTTCCCTCAAGCTGTTCCCAGTGCCGAGGCACTGATATTTTCTTACCCCGCTTAGACATTTTGGTCAAGAAAATATCGGCGTTTGAAAATATAATTTGATAAATCAGCAATTTAGATGGCGCTGTCCCGCGGGTCAGACATGAAACCTCGCGCGATACGCACAGCCGAGATCCGCGGGACGCTCATCGAATGCCGCCTGGTGAATGGAACCCATGCCGATATAATTTCCGGTATAGCGTGGCCCGAGTGATCTTCATTCGACGAGCCATTTCGCTTTTTGACCATTTGCAATCGATCATTTGGGATAAGAGATGGCGTTCAAAATCCTGGACGGATTGCACCCTGTCCAAAGGGTTCTTCTGAGCAGGATGCAGAAGATCCCCGGGAATGAGATCGATGGTGAGCCGCGGACCGCGGGCCATCAGGATCATTCGTTCAATGACATTTTGCAATTCGCGCACGTTGCCGGGCCAGGGATAGGTAAGGAATGTCTCCATCACTTTCCTGTCGATTTCAGTGACCCGCCGTCCCAGGGCATCAGAGCATTTTTTCATGAAATGATGCGCAAGCGGCAAAATATCGTCTCGTCGCTGGGCCAGTGGTGGAAGACAAATCGAAAAAACGTTCAAACGATAATAGAGATCCTCGCGAAAACGTCCCTTGCGGACCTCCTCCTGTAAATTCTTGTTCGTGGCGCTGATAATGCGGACATCCACCGACTGCATCCGTGTGCCGCCAATGGCCAGAAAGCATCTGTCTTCGATCACCCTGAGCAAGGCGGATTGCAGTTCCAACGGCATCTCCCCGATTTCGTCGAGAAATAGGGTGCCCCTATGGGCCAGCTTGAACTTCCCTTCATGCCCTCCTCGTTTGGAACCGGTGAAAGATCCTTCCGTGTGTCCGAAAAGCTCAGACACGATCAGATTGCGGGGAATGGCGCCGCAATTGATGGCGATATAAGGGCCGTTTTTTCGGGAGCCGGCATTGTGAATGGCTTGAGCCAAGACATCTTTTCCCGTTCCGCTTTGTCCCAAAAGCAAAACATTCGTATCGCTGCGGGAGACCGACCGCGCCTGCTCGACGGCCGCCAAGAAACGCTGATCGGTGCCGCAAATGTCTTCGAAGCGAAAATGAGCCGGATGAGATGAGCATGAAGGGGACGAAAGGATGGGGCGTTTGATATCTGAAAAAATCAAAATTTTACCCAATGTCTTTCCCGTCGAAGAGATGAGGGGTTTTATGTCCAGAAGGCAATCCATGAGGGTGTTGAAGGAGGCGATTTGAATTTCCTGATTGCTCAAAAAAGAATGACTGTGAACCAATCGGAGAAACGTGATGTTGGCTTTGCCCGGGCAGAGATCCGCCAGATGGACTCCACGGACGTCTTTCCGCCCGAAGGAAAATTTTTTCTGGGCCGCTTCATTGAGCTGTAAAACGTATCCGCGGTTGTCAAGAACGATCAAGGCTGAGGGAATGGCCTCGAAGATCGATTTTTGAAGACTCAAGGCCGTGTCCGTTTGGAGGCAAGCCTTCTGACATTGAGACAAGGTCTGCTGGGTCCTAAGTCCGTCTCCAATGGCTAAAGCCGCGGCTTCAACCATGTTTAGGGTGTGATCATTGGATGCGTAAAGATGAGAGGATATGGCGATGCCGCCTGTAAGTGCCCCGTCTGGATCGAAAATGGGGGCTCCCGAAGTCGTCACGTATTGGTAAATTTCCAGATAGTGTTGGG
>CAZPTW010000333.1:0-4123 GCA_964589235.1 uncultured Smithella sp.
CAGCGGTTTTCCATCCATCAGCTGTTTTTTTTCTTGATGGAGAGGCCATAAGCGTGGGAGGCGACCAAAGCCCTCACGGCTTGTTCGGGCGTTTCGAAAATCGGGATGCAGTGTTTTGCGCGGATGCTGATGGATTTCGCGACGGCGTTGGGGGTATAAATGGCTGCCGGTTTTTGATAATGCCGACACATTTTTAAAAGTTCGATGAGACAATCGATGACAAAAGTCTGCCAGACACTCAAAAGCGGCAAGATGCCGTCCACTTCTTCCGCGGAAAGCAGGATTTCGAAAATGTCTAGATAAGTTTGCGGAAGCGCAGGACCGATGTCCACGGGATTTTTGACATTGAATACTTGTCCCGCTTTTTTGAGCCGTTCCTGGGTTTTGGGTGTCAGAGATGCCATTTTCAGTCCGGCGTCAACGAGCAAATCCGCGGCAATTGTTCCGAAAGCGCCGGTATTGGTGAAGACGGCGATACGTCCGCCTTTGAGGAGGGGCATTTCCGAAAACATTTTGGGCAGCGTATGCAGCTCGTCGATCGAGGCCAGGCGAATGATACCCGCCTGCCTCATGGCGCTGTCGAAAATTCGGTCATTTCCGGCCATCCCCGCCGTATGCGACATGGCGGCCCGCGCCCCCTCATGGGTGCGACCCGCCTTGTAAATCAAGATCGGCTTGGTCGATCGGCGAGCGGATTCCATCAACTTTCGCCCGTCGGCGATGTTTTCCATGTATATGCCGATGACTTCTGTGGCGTCCTTTTGAAAATAATCAATCAAATCAGCCTCATCCACGTCGCATTTGTTGCCGATGCTCACGACTTTGTTGATGCCGACGAGATCGTAGTAAAGTGATTCCATCACCAGCACCGCCACACCGCCGCTTTGAATGATATAGGAGACAGTACCCGGCGATTCGAAGATTCGGTTGAGTTCGACGAGGCTTGGATTCACGCCATAAAAACAGCAGAAACGATCGCGGGTACTTAATGTTCCCAGGCAGTTGGGGCCTAAAATCCGGATGCCGTTTGCCCGGGCCACGGCATCGATATCCTGCTGCATGACTTTGCCTGCCTCGCCTTCTTCGGAAAACCCGGCGCTTTCGATGATGATATTCTTAATATTTTTTTGCGCGCAGTCGCGGACGAGGCCCGGTACATGGCGTGCCGATACGATAATGACCGCCAAGTCGGGCGATTCAGGCAAATCCAGAACCGATCGATAGCCTGGGTATCCCTTGACGGATTCACTCTTCGAATTCACGACATAGGCGTTTCCCGGATAGCCGAGGTAATCTTTGAGCAATGTGCAGATAGTGGCTCCGAGATTGAAAGGCGCGTTGGACGCGCCGGCAATCACGACGGAGCGGGGATTGAAAAACTTTTCCATGTTCATTTTTTAATGGGTTTTGTGTTAAAATGCCACTCAAAATTTCTTCTCTGTGAGACTTTTTTAAGCGATGCGCGGCGATATCAGGAAAATGATTTTGGAAAACAAGGTCTGTGCGCTCGCCACCGTTTCAGGTGACGTCCCTCACTGCTCGCTGATGTCTTACGCGGTGGACGAAGACGGACGTAAGTTGTATATGGCGACGCTCCAGGACACAAAAAAATATCGAAATCTCGCCGCGAATCCTCATGTGAGTGTCCTGATCGATACCAGAGATTCGGAGGGAAAAGGCAACACCCGCGCGCTGACGATCTCAGGCGTTTTTGAAGATCCGGCGGGTGATCCTAAACAGACCGAAATCCGGGAAATCCTCATTGCCAGGCATCCGGATCTCAAGGATTTTTTCAATTCCCCCGATGCGCGGATCATTGTCATCCGGGTAACGGCTGTGCAGCTTTTAGATGGGGTAACGGACGCTTATTTCGAAAAAGTTTGAAAAAAAAAGACAGGAGGATTTACGATGGCTCAGGATTCGCGCGATGCGAGAAAAAAGAAGGTGATCGAGGTGCTCAATAAAGCCAGGTCGATGGAGCTTTACGCTATCCACCAGTACATGAATCAGCATTACAATCTCGACGACATGGACTATGGCGATCTGGCCGCCAAAGTGAAACTCATCGCCATTGACGAGATGCGTCATGCCGAGATGTTCGCCGAGCGGATTAAAGAACTGGGCGGCGAACCGACATCCGATCTGGACGCCAAAGTGCAAAAAGGGCAAAAATTGGAGGCGGTCTTTCCATTTGACGCAAAGCTCGAAGATGATACGATCGACGCCTACAATCAGTTTCTTTTGATCTGCCGTGAAAACGGCGACAGCATCAGTATGAAATTGTTTGAAACCATCACTGACGAAGAACAAATTCATTTCAACTATTTTGATAACGTTAAAGATCATATCGCCAAACTCGGTGCGGCTTATCTGGCGCAGATCGCCGGGACGCCTGCCGATACCGGCGCGCCGTCGAAGGGGTTTGTCACCGGGGCAGGTGGAGGCGGTGCGGCGTGATTTATCGCTTGAAACGGATTTAGAAAAACAAACGCCGATCGAAAAGATCGGCGTTTGTTTTAGGGAGACCGGAGATCAGATAAAGTCATGAGTATCATCCGATCGATTTTGGATAAAGTGAGCTTCTTTAGATCCTGCTCATCGGCCCAACAAAAAGATTGACAGCCCAGCGATCTGGGATGGCCCCGCAATACACGGCATTTCCAAGCCGAAAGCGTCGCCCTAAAGTGGGTGTATGTGTGTTGGACAGACGCCAGTTTTTTCTCTGGATGAATGGAGATCGCCAGTTCTTCCCTCACGCGGTGTTTGAGCGCCGTTTGAATTTGTTCGGTGTCGGTCACAAAACCGCCGGGCAGTTTCCACAAAGAGGCCAGAAGACCTTTTGGGGGCCTCTGAACCATCAGCATTTGTCCTTTGTCATTCTCAATGACCGCGCAGACGGATTGTTTGTGAGGAATGAGACGCGGTTTGCGGACAAGGGGGAGTTTTTCCTGCAACGCATTTTTTTGTGCAAGACAAATCGGGGCGATGGGACAGTCCGGGCAAGCTGGATTTTTGGGTTTGCAGATTCCCGCCCCTAAATCCATCAGGGCTTGGTTAAAATTTCCAGGATTTTTTGCAGGGACAAGAGAGGCGGCAAGTGCGAAAAGTTCTTTTTGTTCCCGCGCGTCATCCACAAATTTTTGGATGGCGAAAAGCCGGCACAAAATCCGACGAATGTTTCCGTCCACCGCCGGATAAGACAAGCCGTAGGCGATACTCAAAACGGCACCGGCCGAATAGGGACCGATTCCCGGAAGTTTCCGAATGCTTTCGAACGTGTCTGGAATTCGGCCGCCAAAATCTGAAATCACTATCTTGGCCGCATCGTGCAAATGACGGGCACGGCTGTAATAACCGAGATTTTCCCAAGCTTTCAAGACATCTTCGAGCGGGGCCTTAGCCAGAGTTTCGACATCCGGAAAGTTTTCAAGAAATCGATGATAATAGGGGATAACGGTATCCACCTGGGTTTGCTGGAGCATGATTTCCGAAATCCAAATGCGATAAGGGTCGGAAGTTTCCCGCCAGGGGAGTTTGCGGGCATGCCGATCATACCAAGCCGAAAGCCGACGGACGATCTGTTTTTTGATTGAATCGGGAACGGTCGTCATGTTACGGTGTATAATCGAAACGGTTGGGGAAGGCAATGGGATATCAACCTTTGAAAAGGAGGAAATATGCCTGAATTATTGTCTTACCAAACGATTTACGAGGAGTCGATTTCCCGGCCGGATGTTTTCTGGGGGAAAGCGGCTCAGGACATTCAGTGGGTCAAACCTTGGGAAATTGTGCTCGATGACAGCAAAAAACCCTTTTACCGCTGGTTTTCAGGCGGGAAACTCAATACCTGCCACAATGCGCTGGATCGGCAGGTTGAATCCGGCCGGGTGGATCAGCCCGCCTTGATTTACGACAGCCCTGTGACAGGTCAGGTGCAAAAAATAACCTACGGCGAACTCTTGGAGAAGGTCGCTCTTTTTGCCGGCGTGCTTTCATCGATCGGGGTGGTCCCAGGAGATACGGTGATCGTCTACATGCCGGTGATTCCAGAAGCCGTTGTGGCGATGTTGGCCTGCGCGCGCATCGGCGCGGTTCATTCCGTCGTCTTCGGCGGCTTTGCCCC
>CAZPTW010000334.1:0-4097 GCA_964589235.1 uncultured Smithella sp.
CGGCGCGCGAATCAACGCATAATCGACATGGACCTCCGCGGCGGTAAGCGCCGCTTCCGCCGCGCGGACCGCCGCCTCGGCCGCTTTGACGGCCTCCTGCGCCCGCCGGTAGCGGGTGTTGACCGCGTCATACTCCGATGGCGAAATATACCCGCGGGCGATCAGATTTTTATAGCGATCGTCCTCTTTTGCGAAATGGTCACGGTCGACCGTCGTCTGGAGCAGCATCGCCCGGGCATTGGAAAGATTGGCTCGTGCCTGGGCTCGAGTCGCGGCTGAATCTTCGTTTTCCATGCGCGCCAGGATCTGTCCCCTCTTGACGACGGCGCCTTCTTCCACCAAAAGGGCCTCCAGCCGCCCCGTCAGCTTCGAGGCGACGGCCGCCTTCCGTTGGGCGACGATATAACCGCTGGCGTTCAAAACGGAAAGCGATTGGGATGGGTACACCATTGAAACCGTCGTGACATCGACCGTCGTGACAGGCGCCAATATGCCCACCCGATTCAAAACCACCAAGCCCCCCGCGAAAAGGACCACCACCCCGATGATCCAGGCCTTCCTTTTCCGCCCGGTGCGAAGGCTCTTCTTGTCGGCGGCCTCAATCTTCAGTTGTCCTAAATTGTCTTGCCCCATCTCATGATCTCTCTTGATGTATTTTGGATTCCACCGTTCATCCCTATCAAAACTGATCCGATTTTGCTACAGCCATTGCATCGCTTCGTCATCCCAGGCGCGAAGCTCTTCTTCAGACTGGCGTTTTTTCTTGGATGATGTCGACAAATCGCCGCACGGCCCCGACGCACGCCCGACAATCCCTGACCTCCCGTCGGCCGGAAGAAGTCGCCTCACCCTTGCCGACGACCGTCTTTGGCTTGCGCGAGGGAGGGATGTCCGTCATGGCCCGATCATCTTTCCCTTGACTTTGCCGGATGACCGGACTATCATGAAGTCACATCTTACTTCCGATCGTTTCGTTCGTTTGATTCGTCCGATTTTCGTTTTCCGAACAACAAGGCTGGTGAAACAGAGTCTTTCTGAGGGGAGGAAGAGCTGTGAATCAGACATTCGAAAAGTCATCGACGTCTTTTCATGTTTCAGGCAAAGACAATCCGCACCCGAAGATATCCGCCGCCCTCCAATGGATGGTCTCCTCCGCGCCGGCCATGACGATTGCGGTTTTTTTCCTTTTGATTTCCGCCGCCTCGGTCTTCCTTTGTTTGCGACAATACGACGCCGTCAAAGCCCGCTCCCTCAACAACGATCGGGCCACAGCGGAGCACCTGGCCTTGTTCATCCGCGAACGCGAAAAAGCCGTCATCGGTCTTTTGCAGGATCTCGCAGCCAGATCGTCGTTTGCGGCGGCGCTGCAAGCCCAAAACACACCAGAGCTCCGCAGACATTTGGCGACGCTGAAGAAAAATCCGGAAGTGGATTGGATCTTGATCTTGGATCGAAAAGGCGTCATTCGCGCGAGAGAACCTTCTTTTTCATCCGCCCAGAGCGCAAAAGGGTCGGGGTTCAAATGGTTTCAAGAGGCCGTCGCGAGACGCGGGCCTTACACGTCCGGCGTCATTGTTCTCGGAGGCGACGGCCGAACACCGGCCATCGTTCACGGCGCGCCCGTCTGGGATGAAAACGAAAATTCCATCGGTCTCTTGACGGCCGTGCAACGGATCGACTTCCTCGCCCGCGGCTTCGAAAGGCTCCCGATGGACCCTCAAACGCGCGTCTATGTCATCGACGGTAACGGACATCTCTGTTTCAGCAACCGCCGAACCCCTGTGGGGGATTTCGAAAGCCCTTCCAACACCAAGGCGGTCTTGCAGGCCTTGAGAAGCAATGTCAGGCAAATCCATCTTCCCCCCGGCGAGGGGGCATCGGAAAAATACGTTTCACTTTCCGCCGCCGCCGATACCAGATGGGCCGTTGCCATTGAACGGGAAAAAACAAATATCCTGCGCGCCGCTCAAAGGGAAATGATCGATATCGTCGTCGTGGCTTTTTTACTGTTTGCGTGCCTGTCCGTCTTTCTGTTTTTCCTGCGAAAATTGTTTTTGCTGCGGCAAACGCGAAAGCTTCTATGGACGGAAATCAAATTGCGGCAAAGCCAGCAGCGCCTCAAAGAACTCTTCGACCACATGAGCAGCGGGGCGATGATCTTGGAAGCAATCGACGGCGGCCGGGATTTTGTCGTCACGGACATCAACGCGGCGGCGCTCGACTCCGAAAAGCTCGAGGGGTCGGATGTCCTGGGCCGCTCCGTTTGTGACCTTTTCAACGGCGTGCGGGAGTTCGGCCTGTATGATCTTCTCTTTCGCGTCTGGAGGACAGGAAAACCCGAATACCAAGCGGCGCGGTATTTCCGCGAAGACCGGCGGCACGGATGGAAACAAAATTCCGTTTTCCGTCTCCCCACCGGGGAGGTCGTCGTGATTTTTCACGATATCAGCAAAACCAAACGCGCCGAAGAAACACTCAAACGTTCCGAAGAAACCTTCGCCAAAGTATTCAACGCCAACCCCGCCGCCATGGCCATTTGCCGTCTGCGGGACGGGTATCTATTGGATGTCAACGCCGCCTTTGAACATTTGACCGGCTACCGCCGTGAAGAACTCATCGGCCAGACGGCTCAATCCCTCGGGCTTTGGGCGGATCCCCGCGAGCGGGAGGCCATGGCGAAAACCCTCTCCCAACAGCCGTCGGTGGCTCACCAAGACGTTCACATCACAACCAAGGACGGCAAAACCCTCATCACCCGCTATTCGGCGGAGACCATTCAGCTGGCGACGGAATCTTGTCTTTTATCCATTCTCGTCGACGTGACGGCGGCGCGTCAAGCCGAGGAAGAAGCAAGGCGGCTGGAAAAACAGCTCTATGAGTCACAGAAGATGGAAGCCATCGGCACGCTTGCAGGCGGTATTGCGCATGACTTCAACAATATTCTCGGGGCGATCATCGGGTATGCGGAAATGGCCGCATCACAGTCGGACCCCAAAAAGTTGCAACGCTATGCCGACCAGATTTTGGCGGCGGGCCTGCGCGCCAAGGATTTGGTTGCGCAAATTCTGACCTTCAGCCGCCGCCATGATCACAACAAAAAACCGATGGATTTGAGAATCATCACCAAAGAAACCCTCAAAATGCTGCGCTCGACCCTGCCGTCCACCATTGACATCCGCGTGAATATTCCGGCTTCGCCATTCACCATCGACGGCGATCCCACCCAAATGCATCAAATCATCATGAACCTTTGCACCAACGCCGCCTATGCCATGGGGGAGCGAGGCGGCGTTCTCGACGTCGGACTGGCCCGGCAGGACATCTCTTTACCGGAGGCGGCCTCTCTCCCCCTGAAACCGGGGTCTTACGTCAGACTTTCCATCTCCGACACGGGATGCGGCATCGACCCGTCCATCACCGACCGTATCTTCGATCCGTTTTTCACCACCAAAAAACCCGGGGAGGGAACGGGGTTGGGCCTCTCTGTGGCTTACGGCATCGTCAAGAATCACGACGGCCACATTCGAGTCGAAAGCAGCCCGGGCCGGGGCGCGACCTTCCATGTTTATCTGCCGTCCTTGAATCTCCCCCCCTCGTCGATGACGGACGTCTCCGGCGCCGAACCCATTCCCGGCGGGCAAGAGCACATCCTGTTCGTCGATGATGAAAAACCACTCGTGGATCTGGCGCGTCGCAATCTCACCGCATTGGGTTACCAGGTCACCGCCTGTTCAGACAGTCTCGAGGCCTTAAAAATTTTCAAAGCCGACCCCGACCGTTTCGATCTCGTGATCACCGACATGACCATGCCTCATCTGTCCGGACATGAACTGAGCCGCCAGATGGTCGGTCTTCGTCCCGGCCTCCCCATCATTCTTTGCACCGGGTACAGTGAATTCATCAACGAAGAAAAGGCCTCGCAACTGGGCATCAAGGCGTTTCTTCTCAAGCCGTTGTCGCGCAAGACCATGGCCTTCGCCGTGCGCCGGATCTTGGACGAAACCCAAATCCCCCTGCCCAGACGGGCCGAGCACCAAGGCTGATTTCTCTCGTAACTTGCGGTTTTCAAAGAGCTTGACAACCGATCGCCGTGTCGT
>CAZPTW010000335.1:0-4062 GCA_964589235.1 uncultured Smithella sp.
CGAAACTATTTATAAAAGCAAGAAACAAAGCGGAAAGGAATAAGCAAATTGATCGTGCGCATATCCAACATGGTTATACGCTGAAGGCGATTGCCGATCATCTGGGGATCCATTACACGACGGTGAGCAAGATCATTAAGACGCTGGAAGAAAACTGATATTTCAAGACCTGACCCGATGATTCCTTCGCGCAAATTGGAACCACTGCATCGCTTATAAACAGCCCCGAATCCGGGGTAAGGGGAATCTACGCTCTTTGAAAAACCCGCGGCAAGGGATTCCTTTGTCTAATCTCCAAAATACAGCGGGACAGCGCCACCGCTTTTGTCTCTTCCTCGGCGCCACCAACATGTCTCCAAGTCCCGCCCCTGACCCATTTTTCATAACCCCATTTTTCGGGACGTATGTGATTACATTTAATCGGGAGCTTGATCAAGATACCCTTCCTATGATACTAAAAGTTTTAAAAGAGTCTCTAGGGGAAGACGCCGGGTTCACTCGGACGGCGGCAAATGAAATCACAATCATTAATTTCAGGGACGACACGACAAAGCTCCCCTTCATCGACGATCAATCATTTGTCGAATCGATCGAGAGCTTTATCGAGGACAAAAAAGCCTATTTTGGGATTTCATCCCAAAAAACAATATGGGCGGAATGAGAATACGGATATGTTGAAAATTGGACCGAAGGCCAGACTGGACGGGAAAACTTGGACGCCAGAGGCATCACCGGACGACCCGGTCTACACGCGTGGATTCTCGATAGGCGTAATGCGTTTGACCGACTTCTTGAAGAATACTCCGGAGAAAGACTCGCCGAAATCGAAAGAGCCATCGAAACGCAAGAAATCTTCTGGTAAAGAGCCAGACGAGTTCCAACTCATGCTTCACAGGATCAACGAACAGATGCTGGCAGAGGATTTTTCGAAACCGGAGTCCACTTCTCAACCACCAGACGAAAAGAATTAGACAGTTCCTACTTCGGAACGGGCGCGGCGTCGGCCGAGTCCGCACGTCTGGTAGTGGGGAAATGTGGGGGAATGGGTCAGGTCTTGAAATATAAGTATAAGCATTGGAGGGCTTGTAAACGAACAAGAGTGGAAATTAATCTGAGAAAGAGAAACGACAGTATCAGCCAGTGAGTCATTAACGCTATCGTGAGCAACGGCAATAATGAGGACAAAAAATGATATTTCAAGAGATGACTCGTCTTATTTTATTATTCTTCGTTGCCGGTTGACACGGATATCGCAACGGTTCCGCTTTCCCGATCAGGACAAGCGAATCTTCCCTGAATTCCCGCTCTTGACGGCTTCGTACACTTTTTTCTCGGCAAACTTCAGGATATTGCCCATCGCCTTGCATGATGCGGCTGAATCTTTTCGTTTCAGGGCTTTCATCAGCTTCAGGTTCAACTTCAGCGAAGCATCCGACATACCTTCCATGGAATAAAATAATTCGGCAAAAAATGAATATACCGGTTTGAAGGATTGAAAGACCAATCTGCTGATGATGTCTCCCGAGATGGTGATAACCGCTCTGTGAAAATCGTAATCGCATTCGGCCAGCACCGCCGCGTCCCTTAGGTGCTTCTTCTTTTTTTCGAGGCTCGACTCCAGATACGCGATATCGCTTTCCTGAATGCGAAGCGCAGCGCGGGCCGCCGCTTCCGTCTCTGTCACATACCGGAATCTCAGGAGCGATTCAATCGTTTGCCGGTCGATCGTTTTCTTGACGCGCAGGACCTGCACCAGCGTATCCACGGAGCCTTCCCGGTTAAAGTCCCGAACGTAGGTTCCGCTCTGGGGGTGCGTGATCACAAAGCCGCTCTGGGCGAGCATCGCAATGGCCTCCCGGATCGCAAAACGGCTGGCTTTGTATTTCTGCACAAGCTCTCTTTCGGGCGGCAGCTTGCTTTCGACGGGGTATGATCCCTTGATGATATCGTTGAGCATATCGCTGTATATTTTACCGGGCAGCCCTCTGTTCATTGCATCTAAACCTCCGTGATTCAACCTGTCTTTATGCTTGGGACGCGTTTATAATCCGGATACGCGTCCTTTGTGTTCAAGAAAATCCTTGACAATTGGTTATACCAATATTAGAACTGGTATGACCAATTATACGCGGAAGGGAGGAAATGCAATGAAAATTTCGCGTATCGAGCTTTATCACGTATCGGTTCCCCTTGAAGAAACCTTCTGGCCCACCTGGATTCCCGGTTACCCGCAGACGCATAACCGCTTTACGCTGATCAAACTGACCACCGACGACGGCATCGAGGGATACAGCGCCGGCTCCGCCATGGGGACGGAGCGCGAAGGCCTGGGCGATCTCCTGGGCGGCTACCTGATGGGAGCAGATCCGGAAAATATCGGACAGGTTCAGGACCTGCTCAAACAGGCGGGCATTCTGGGATGGAGAAATTTCTGGATCGAGCCTGCCTGCTGGGACATTATCGGCAAGAAGGCCGGCAAGCCCGTTTACGAGCTTTTCGGGGGAAACGCCCGTCCGATCGAGGTGTATTGCTCGACAGGCGAGATGCACGACCCCGACCGCAGGGCCGAAGAGCTTCAGGCTATCCGGTCGATGGGCTATCGGTGCGCGAAGCTGCGGGTTAAAAGCGTCACCCTCAGGGACGACATCCGGCAGATCGAGGTTGCGCGCAAAAAGATGGGAGATGATTTTGTGCTGGGCGTAGACGCCAACCAGGGCTGGTTGGTCACGATTGTGGACAAAATTCCGGCCTGGGATCTTGCGCGTGCCAAAGCCTTCACGGATGCCTGCGCCGCCAACGGCATCGAATGGCTGGAGGAACCGCTGGATTCGCGCGACTACGACGGCAACGCCGCGCTCAAACAGTATTCAAAGGTCAAAATATCGGGAGCCGAGTTGAACTACGGGTGGGACGAGATCAAGATTATGTTCGAGAAGGATTGCTTCCATATCTATCAGCCCGATGCGACCTTCGCCGGCGGCATCGCCCAGGTGAAGAAAGTCATCGACATGTGCCATGAGAAAAACCGTCTGTACTCACCGCACACCTGGACCAACGGAATCGGATTTTACGTGAACTGGAACCTGGTGCTGGCCGACCGTGAAAATGCTCTGCCCCTGGAATATCCCTACGAGCCGCCGTCCTGGATACCGAAATACCGCGAAGGCATCATCGATCCGATCATTCCCGATCGGAACGCGATGCTTGAGCCTTTCAGGACACCGGGCTTGGGTTTTACCGTCAACGAAAGATTACTCCGGAAGTACGGGAAACGTTTCTTCAAACTGACCGAAACCGGGCTCAAATTCAAGGTCATCCGTGAAAAAGGACTGAAAGCGGCGCTTGAACTCAAAAAGCGCAAAGAGCAATAACCGTCGCTAATCGATGGGAACTGAATTTTGATATCTTTGAATAAAATGGAGGATACCGATGAGGAATTATGACGTGATTGTGATTGGCGCAGGTATCGGCGGCCTGTGCGCGGGGGCATTGCTTGCGCATCAGGGCAGGAAGGTTCTGGTTCTGGAACAGGCGCCGCGCGTGGGAGGTTGCTGCTCAACCTATGAATGGAACGGATATAAAATCGACATCGGCGCATCCATTATTGAATTTCCGCAGGTGATCAACTGGGCTTTCGAGCGCATGGGAACAACCTTCCAAAAAGAAGTGGACCTGATTGCGGTCGACCCGACCTTTACGGCCCGGCTGCACGACGGAACGGAAATCACCTTTCCGATCGACCTTGACAAAACGAAAGAGAAAATCCGGAAACTGGCGCCCGAAGACGTCCGTGGCTGGGAGAAGTATTCCCAGGAAATGGACGGATTCCTGAAAGCCGCCCTGGACGGTTTCTTTGTCACGCCGGCACGGTCCCTGTGGGACGTGTGCAAACTGTTTGCCAAAACGCCCGCGCTTCTGAAATACGGCTCGCTCTTTTTCGGCAGTTATGAAGGCGTGCTGAGAAAATACCTGAAGAACGAAAAGCTTCTGGAAGCGCTTTCTTTCCACAGCTTTTACTGCGGACTGCCGCCGGCGCTGCTGCCCGGGCATTTTTCCATGATC
>CAZPTW010000336.1:0-4032 GCA_964589235.1 uncultured Smithella sp.
GAAAAAGCAAAAGCAAAATGAGAATAATGTTGATGCTCGTCAAACCATAGACAAGAATATTGGCGGATATCGGCAGTTCCTTACGCGATGAAAACTGGCTGGCGAGAATCGTAAACACAATCGCCAGAGATCCGACAACGAGCATCAAAATGCGCTCTCGCCTACGTTTTCTCAATTCGCGTCCGTCAAGAAATTGTTTGATGGACCTGCGTTTAATTTTCATTCAGTGAAAAGGCCGGTTTACCATGCCATATCAAACCATCAGTAAGAAAACCGGATTTTGTATAAAGGGGTTTCAAAATCCCACAGGGACACAAAGACCAGCACGTATTCCAGGTATAGGGGAAGCCTGACTTTCTCAATTTTCACTTTCACATGCAACGTATAATGCGCCCCCTTGGTCAGGTGGGATAGAGGCACAACCGGAATGCCACTCAATTCCGCCATGGCTTTTTGCGCGCTTTCAAAATCAGGGAAAATAACCGGCTCGGCCTGCCCATTGGTGGTAATGGCGAAGGTCTTCTTGAGATTGTCGTACTTTATCGTTCGTTGAATCTCTTTGCTGACAATATTTTTGTTCCAAACATAGGACCTTTCCTGATACACATCCATCAAGATGGTGAACACCGCCGGAACCCCGGCCAAGATGGCCGATTCCATCTGTTTTTTAAAACAATCCGTAAGTCTTGCATATAAAAGGACTTTATCGCTGTTGCTCGTGATCAAGATATCCACCAACCTAGGCTGGACATCTTCTTTGGCGCATACAGCGCTTGGCGTGAACACCATCAGACATAATGCCAGTCCAAAGCAAATCAGCCCAATACCTCTATGAAATCTCCACATTCCCATGATCAGCTTTCCAGTGGATTTTGCGTACACTGATACTAGGTAAGCTGCCGATAAAAATCAAGATTAATTTACGTTCGATATTCTGATTTGCGAAGAATGAGACGCTAGAGTTGCGCGGCATCCAAAATGGTAAACGGCGGGATTTTGCACGATACAAACCGGTCTGATTGATGACGGTTCGCCTCGGTCATGATTTCCCAACTGCTTTCGTTGTTCATCAGCTCGCGCAATAAGAGATTGTTGAGTTTATGACCTGATTTGTAAGCGACGAAATGACCTATGATCGGCATGCCCAGCAAAAATAAATCACCGATGGCGTCTAGAATTTTATGTCGCACAAATTCATCGGGCATGCGTAACCCGTCTTTATTGATTATTTTTGTGTCATCCAAAATAATGGCATTGTCCAACGATCCTCCCAACCCCAAGCCCTTGGCCTGCAGAAATTCCACTTCTTTCAAAAAGCCGAATGTTCGGGCGCTGCAAATACACGCCTCGTAGTTTTTATCAGAAAAAATCATCGTGTAGGTCTGCTTGCCGATCGCCGAATGAGCAAAATCAATTTCATAGGTAATTTTAAATTCTTCCGATGGCAGAAGCATGACATTCGAATCGCCCTGACTGATCGAAACGGGTTTTTTGATCACCAGCATTTTTTTTGACCGGCCCTGCGTTCGTGTCCCTACTTGCTTGAGCATATTGACAAATGGGCGAGAACTACCGTCCATGATCGGCACTTCAAATGAATCGAGTTCAATGACTGCGTTGTCGAGGCCCATACCGGAAAAAGCGGACAGAAGGTGTTCGACGGTGGAAACCGTCACACCGTCTGAACCGATCGTCGTCGCGAGCGTTGTGTCACACACCGACTTGAAATCTGCAACAATAGGCTTGGCGTCTGGAATATCTTTGCGTACAAAAACGATTCCTGTATCGGCCGGTGCCGGCTTGATGGTCATATTCACTCTTCGACCCGTATGCAGGCCGATGCTGGCGCAGTGAATGTCTTTTCTAAGCGTCCGCTGTAAATGCATAGCACCTCAAACAACTTTTTTAGGCACTATAGCAACAAGCATACCAAACAAATGAAATGCCGGTTAAACCATATTTACTTGTTTTCATTCACCTTTGATTGAGTCGCTTGAGCCGTGAAGTGAAAAACTGTGGCGAAAACACCACACGAGGAAATAATCGGAGAAGTGTCTCGATGGAAACTTGCGCTAACGGAAATATCTTTCTTTTTCACTATAGACGCAACCGCAGTAAGCTTGACGGTACATGTTCATTTCCTTCGAGATGGCCACCCCCTCGTTCCATCCCCGTCGGAAATCCTGATAATAAAATTCCACGCCGACCTCACGGGCCATCCTTTCCCCGATTTCACGGATCAAATCGTGCTTCTGAAAGCGGCTGTACAAAAGAGTCGAGGTAAAAGCGTCGTAGCTTTCATTTTTGGCCCTTTCGGCCGTATATTTCAACCGGTCTGTCAAACAGTACACACAACGTTGTGCCGGCCGGGACGAAACATGCTGTAAAAATTCCTCCATCGGATACTCATCCAACCAGACGACACTAAGGAAAACTTTTTGAACATAATCCTGAAGCGTCTTTCGACGCCTTTCGTACTCTTGATAGGGATGGATATTTGGATTGTAAAATAATCCCGTAATATCATGACCTTGGGTTCTCAACTCTTTGAGGGGATAGATCGTGCACGGGCCACAACAGATATGCATGAGCAATTTCATAAAGAACAAACCTTTGAGTTAAAACAATTCCCTTTGGTCGCCTGTCACTTTTAAACCGAAATGCTCATAGGCCCTGGGACAGGCCATGCGCCCCCTCGCCGTCCGCTTGAGATAACCTTCTTGAATGAGATACGGTTCATAGACGTCTTCAATGGTGACCCGTTCCTCGCCGATCGCCGCAGCCAGACTTTCAACGCCGACCGGTCCTCCGTTGAATTTTTCGATCAATGTCAACAAGAGTTTGCGATCCATTTGATCGAACCCTTTCTGATCGACTTCAAACGCATCCAGCGCGGCCCGCGCGATGTCACCGTCAATGGTGCCGTCCCCTTTCACTTCCGCATAATCACGGACCCGCTTGAGCAGACGGTTGGCAATTCGCGGCGTCGCGCGGGCGCGGCGGGCCAATTCATCCGCTCCGTCCTGCGTCAGTCTGATTTTCAAAATGGACGCGGATCGGGCAATGATAACGGCAAGTTCCCGCGGCGAATAAAATTCGAGACGAAAATGCATCCCAAAACGATCGCGTAAAGGGGAGGTCAGCGATCCGGCCCGCGTCGTGGCTCCTACCAGGGTAAATCTGGGAATATCGAGCTTCATGGACCGGGCGGATGGCCCCTGACCTATCAGAATATCAATGTAAAAGTCCTCCATGGCCGGATACAGAATTTCCTCCACCACATGCGACAGCCTGTGGATTTCGTCGATGAAGAGCACCTCCTGCTCGTGCATGTTGGTCAAAATGGCGGCTAAGTCCCCCGGCCGTTCAATGACAGGCCCCGAGGTCACTTTGATATCTACCCCCATTTCCCGAGCGATAATATAAGCCAAGGTGGTTTTGCCCAGTCCCGGCGGACCGTATAAAAGGACATGATCGAGCGCCTGCCTTCGTTTCCTAGCCGCCTCGATGAAAATGGACAGGTTGCTTTTGATCTTCTCCTGGCCGACGTAATCGTCCAACCTGGGCGGACGCAAAGTAACTTCCAATGCGTTTTCTTCCTCGGCGCCAATCGGATTGATCAAAGGGTTTTTAAGATATGCATCCACCATGACATTTTCATCCCCGCCGACATCATCCTATCCCGCCAAAATCTTGAGCGACTGTTTCAACAACTGATCCATGGCTGGTTCATCGCTCATGTCTTGGGCGGCTCGATCGATCGCCTCCTTGGCCGCCGCCTGCTTATACCCTAAATTCACCAACGCGGAAAGAACATCTTCTCGCATGGTGTCGCTCAACCTTTTCCTCACATCAGCGCCCGGAATCGATCCGGGCACCATCTTCTTGATGACTTTTTCTTTCAGTTCCAAAATGAGACGCTCCGCCATCTTGCGGCCCACACCGGGAATCGTCACCAGCTTGGAGACATGACCGCCGGAAATCGCTTCCAGCAATTCCTGCGCGGAAATTCCTGACAAAATCCCCATAGCC
>CAZPTW010000337.1:0-4003 GCA_964589235.1 uncultured Smithella sp.
CACGACGGTTCCAGAACAATTCCAGAACGACCTCGCTTTGGAAACCAAGGGCGTCTGATCCCCGGGAAAAAACCTTTTGAGCTGGAGAGGCCGCCTTCGAAAAAAGGCAAAATCCCGCCGGGCTCGTTCCGGCGGGATTTTTCATCGCTCTCAATCAAACATGGGCCAATCATTCGTTATACAACGCCTGAATCTGCGCCCCATATTTCTTCATGACCTGAGCTCTCTTGACTTTCATGGTCTGTGTAATCAGACCATTATCCACCGTGAAATCCTCCGCAACAAAAAGGTATTTCTGAGGAACTTCGTAACCGCCGAACGTCTTGCGCAAGTGGGTTGTGATATCGTTGGAAAGATAATCTGTAAGAGCTTTGTCTTGAAGAGATTCCTCCAAAGTCTCTTTCAGAAGCGGTTTGATCTTGGGATCCGCCTTCAAGGCATTGAAGTCAGGGACGACAATGGCCACGTTATAGTCTTTTCCATCCCCGTAGAGCATAATCTGGAGGATATAACGCAGAAGCTTAGCTTCATTTTCAATACCTTCCGGGTGAACGTATTTGCCGTTGGCAAGTTTATACTCATCTTTGAAGCGGCCGGTGATGTGTAAAAAACCATCTTCGTCCAACCAGCCGCGATCGCCTGTGCGAATCCCGGGGAAACCATTCCATTTGTCCGGCATCATAATTTCCGCTGTCTGTTGAGGCTTGTTGTGATACCCCCTCATGACGCATGGCCCATAGGCGATAATTTCTCCGTCGAGGCTGTCCTCCCCCACCCGGGATTTGTCGATGACCACGTGCATGCCGGCCATGGGCCGACCAACCGTGCCGTATTTGTTGCCGTATTTCGGTGAGTTCACAGAGATCGTCGGCGCCGTCTCCGTCATACCATAACAGTCGTACGTCGGTTGGCCGATGTCTCGGAAGAAAAGCGCGATTTCCGGCTTCAGCAACGCACTTCCTGTAACAAAAAACTTTAAATTTCCACCGAAGACATTGCGAATCTGGGAGAAAACCAGGGCATCATAATCTTTGAATTCTTTCGTTTTTTCAGGAAGTTCGCGATTTTTAATCGCCTCGGCCACGGCGGCATCGAAAAACTGCTTTTTCACTGGATCGGCCGCAACACCTTGGAGAATCGTGTCGTAGATTTTATTGACGATCCTTGGAACGACAGACAAGCCTGTGGGTTTGACTTCCTGGAAATTCTGAATGAGTTTTTCGAGCGATTCGGCAAAGGCAATTCCGCCTCCACAGTAGATATAATTGTGCAAGTCGGCGTTTTGACCAAAAATATGCGCCCAAGGAAGAATGGCAACCACATGCATCGTCTCGTCGAGCCCGAAACTGTCGATGCTGGATTTCGCGCTCATCGTCATGTTGCCATGGGTCAACTCAACGCCTTTCGGATCTCCTGTTGTACCGGACGTATAGATGATGCTGGAGAGATCAGACCAAGTGAGTTTGATTGACGGGGTTGGATTTTGCTTGCCCATCTCTTCTAAGTCTTTCAACGTTTTTTCACCCGGACCGAAAACGACAAAGATTTCTTGCAACCCCGGTGCATTGTTTTTAATATTTTTAATCTTTTCATAGACCCCCGCGTGGGCGACAAAGAGAAATTTCAGCGCTGCATCCTTCACAATGTATTCGATCACTTGCGGCATCTCCTGGAGGTACATTGGAACAAAAACGCCACCCAAACCATGTACCGCCTGCTCGCAAATAAACCATTCCTGACAGTTATGAAGAATGACGCCCACCGTATCGCCTTTGGATAAACCCAACTTTTTTAAGGCCCCTCGCAGATGATCGACCCGCTCGGCGATCTGCCGATAGGTGGTCCACTCATACTGCCCCGAGGCAGGATTTTTTGTGCCAAAAAGCCTGTTGCCCCCATACTTGACCACACTCTGCTCGAACAAATCGACTAAATTGTTGGGATTGCCGTATACCGCCTCAATATTCACTTCTCCTGCCATAGTTCACCTCGCAAAATGATATATCTTCCCTGATGCTGCACGGGGAAAACTCTCACGGTAATGTTTGGGGTGGCGGGAGTATATGGAAATAAAAAGGACAAGTCAATGAAATATTCATCTTGAAGAATAAATACTTGCCTCTACGGGTCATTATTGATAAGAGCGAAAAACGTTTTATATGAGATTTTTTCCAAGTGTTCTGCTATAAAATGACCGTTGTTCAAATACGGCTTGTGAATAAAGATTGAAGCTTTGCAGGAGCTCAATAAATACAAACAGGAGAAGAGAGGAATCACATTATGAGAGAAGTTGTCATCGTCAGCGGAGTCAGGACGGCAATCGGCGATTACATGGGGTCTTTATCTGGATTAAATCCCGTTCAATTGGGGATTGAAGCCTTGAAAGGCGCCATTGCCAAAGCAGGTATCGATAAGAACTTGATTCAAGAGGTCGTCGCGGGCCAATGCAACCAAGCAGGCGCCCCCGGCAACACCGCGCGTCATGTCGCACTGGGCGCAGACCTCCCCGTGGAATCCTTCGCATTTACCGTTCATCAGCAGTGCTGCTCGTCCATGCGCGGCGCGGAACTCCTGTCCCAGGAGATTATGCTCGGCAAAATCGATATTGGGGCAATCGTCGGTGTTGAAAGCATGAGCAACGCCCCTTATTTACTCTTCGGCGCGCGGAAGGGGTATCGTCTCAACGACGGGGAAAGAATTCAAGACAGCTTGATGATCGGCGGTTTGGTAGACGCGCTCTTGGGATATCACATGGGCATTACAGCGGACAATATCGCCGACAAATATGGAATTAGCCGACAGGAACAAGATGAATGGGCACTGATGAGCCATCAGCGGGCTTGCGCGGCGATTGAAAAAGGCTGGTTCAAAGATGAAATCATTCCGGTTGAAATTAAAACCAAAAAGGGCCCGGCCCTTTTCGACCGAGACGAGCATCCCCGGTCGGACACCAGTCTGGAATCACTGGCCAAACTCAAACCCGTTTTCAAGAAAGACGGCACGGTGACAGCGGGCAACGCGTCGGGACTCAACGACGCGGCCTCCTGCATGATCATGATGTCGGCTGAAAAAGCAAAGGAACTGGCCGTAAAACCCATCGCCCGTGTGGTGGCTTCCGCCCCTGGGTCCGTGGAGCCTCGCATAATGGGAATGGGCGTGGTCCCCGCTGTCTACAATGCCCTGAAATTCGCCAACATGAAACTCGACGATATCGATTATTTTGAATTCAATGAAGCTTTTGCCGCGCAAGTCATCGGTTGCAACCGCGAATTCAAACTGCCTTTGGACAAAATCAATCTGGTGGGTTCCGGCATCAGCTTGGGTCACCCGGTCGGGGCCACCGGCGCGCGACTTATTATCACCATGATGAATCAACTCAAGCGCATGGGGAAAAAGTTCGGATGCGCGGCACTTTGTGCAAGCGGAGGTCCGGGACAGGCGTTTATCGTCGAAATGTTGTAGGTCATTCATGGCGGGGAATCGAATCAACGGTTCCCCGCCCTCGATGCAAGGGATTTGTTTTTGGTACAAATCTCCCTTTTTCATTGACATAAGAAAAATCGTCGTCAAATTTTAACTCACAACATGAAAACTTTTGCGGTAAACATCATCCGCAATGCCAGGAGGAGAAAAAATGGCTTTAAGAACGCCCGAGCAGTACGAAGAAAGTCTTCGCAAAATGAATTTTAAAATTTACCTGTTGGGTGATAAAGTCACCAATTGGGTAGACCATCCTATTATTCGTCCGTCGATGAATTCCGTCAAAATGACTTATGAATTGGCTCTGAATCCGGAATATGAAGATTTAATGACGGCAACGTCTCATTTAACCGGAGAGAAAATCAATCGTTTTACGCATTTACATCAGAGCACGGATGATTTGATCAAAAAAGTGAAGATGCAGCGTCTGCTTGGCCAGAAAACCGGGGCCTGTTTCCAGCGCTGTGTCGGCATGGACGCCATGAATGCCGTGGACAGCACCACGTTCGAGATGGATCAGAAA
>CAZPTW010000338.1:0-3987 GCA_964589235.1 uncultured Smithella sp.
CGGGAATGCCCAAAGTAGCGTTTATCATTGTTTCCGCTTGCGTCGCCTTTCTCGCATGGCGGGTGGTCCAGTCGCTGGAGAAGAAACGAATTGAGCAAGAGGCCGTGGAACAGGAGGTGGCAGCGCCCGTTTCCGAAGCGGTGGACACAATCGCCCCCCTGGATGCCATGGGGCTCGAAGTGGGATATGCGCTCATTCCGATGGTCGATGCCGCCCAGGGAGGGGAACTGTTACAGAGGATCAAGTCGCTTCGACGCCAGCTGGCGACGGAAATGGGGTTTATTCTGCCGGCGATTCATATTCGCGATAATTTGAAGCTCAAACCGGATGAGTACAGTGTCATGCTCAAGGGCGTCGAAATCGCGCGCGGCTCGGTGATGATGGGGCATCATCTCGTAATCGCCGCGGATGACAAAGACGTAAAAGTGAAAGGCGTCCCCACGAAGGAACCCGCCTTCGGTTTGCCGGCCGTTTGGGTGTCGGATCGAGATAAAGATGCGATTATGGCGAAAGGATATGTGGTGGTGGATCCCGCCACGGTGATCACGACGCATCTGACGGAGATTGTCAAGACTTACGCGGATGAGCTCTTGGGGCGCCAGGAAGTGCAGACCTTGGTCGATAACCTTGAAGGGCTCTATCCCCGTGTGGTGAAGGAGATTGTCCCGAAAGTCGTGCCGATTAATCTCTTGCACCGCGTCTTGCAGAGACTGTTGCGTGAAAGAATTTCCATTCGGGACCTGTTGGCGATTATTGAAACGCTCGGTGAGTATGTCCCCATGACGAAAAACGCCGATATTCTCACCGGATATGTACGACAGGCCCTTGGGCGAGCGATCACGAAACAATATCTGGACAAAGAAGGCAACATCACCGTGATGATCATGTCTCCAGACATTGAAGACAAAATCAATCGGTCGATTTCTCACACGGAACATGAGTCCTTTGTGTCGCCGGATCCCAATCTGGTGAAAAAAATTGTGACCAGTCTTCAAAAGATGGTTACTGCTTTTACGTCAAGCGGTTTACAACCCATTATCCTGTGTTCGCCCAATACGCGGGTTCATTTCCGAAAAATATTAGAGAAATTTTTCCCCAATATTGTGGTTTTGTCTCACAATGAGATCGCGCGGGAAGTGAATATCAAATCTCTGGGAATGGTCGAGTGAAGCTATGCAAGTGAAACGGTTTGAAGTCGCCTCGATGAACGACGCCATGATCAGAATCAAAAAAGATCTGGGGGCTGATGCAGTGATCTTGTCAGCCCGCAAGATCAAAAACGGCAGGCAAGAGGTCTTTGAAGTGATGGCGGCCAGAGAGGACGATCCGCCGATCCGTCAAACCCCTCCTCGTCAAGAGGAGGCAAAGCCGAACATCCGCGCGACGGCTCTGTCGGGAGACGCTCTGGATGCCTTCCAGCTTGAACTTCGCGAGATCAAAAGAGCCGTATTGGCCCTGCAAAAACAGAGTCTGTTGGGGCGGGAACTGGCCGAGATGAAAGAAACAATCCATTCCTTTTTCGATGTTCTCGGAATGCGTTCCGGTCGGGCGCCGCGGGATTTGAATGCAAAGCTCTATTGGCACCTGACGGCCGGCGGTTTTTCGAAAGCCAGCGCTTGCCGAATTGTGGACGCCGTCAATCAAGCCGCGTCAAGACCGGGGGCGCTAAACGAGGAAGAGGCTTTGGCGCTGACGGCTGATCACATCGGAGCCACGCTTCCGGTTTGCGGTCAAAGCGGTTCGGACAAGAGAATCCAGATGTTCATCGGACCGACCGGTGTGGGGAAAACGACGACCCTTGCCAAGCTTGCCGCTAGGTATGCTGTCATGCAGAAACGAAAAGTCGGCCTGATCACGGCGGACAATTTCCGAATCGCGGCGGCCGAGCAGTTGGGCACGTACGCCAAAATCATGGGTTTGAGGATGGAAAAGGCCTCCACACCCGAGGCTTTTGAAAAAGCGGTATGTTGTTTTTCCGATAAGGATGTTATTCTCGTGGACACGCCGGGCCGCGCCCATCCGGACGATGGGTATCTGAATCGGCTTCGGGGCGTTCTCAATCCGGATGATGTGGAAACCCATTTACTGATCAACGCCACGGGAAGCGAAGATTATTTGGACCATATCGTTTCAGCGTATTCAAAATTTCGGATTTCAAACTTGATCGTTACGAAAATCGACGAAGCCAGGCGGTTCGGTATGCTCTATGACATCATTTCAAAAACGAAAAAACCGGTGACTTATCTGACATGCGGGCAGAATGTGCCGCAGGACATCGAAGAAGTGACCCCCGCGAGGTTGACATGTCTAATGTTAGGATGTGAGGCTCATGAGAGCGGAAAGTGGAATAAACCCCTATGCGAACGGATGTAAGAAATGATGCCGCTTTGGATCAGGCGGCAGGACTTCGGGAAATCAAAAAGAAGGAAAGATGTTCCAATCAGACCATTGCGCGTCCGATTTCCGCCGAACGTTACGCCCTCAAACCAAGAGATGTTCGTGTCATCTCGGTGACAAGCGGCAAGGGAGGCGTCGGAAAAACCAATATCACGGCCAATTTAGCGTATTTTTTGTCAAAACGAAACAAAAAGGCGCTGGTGTTGGATGCGGACGCCGGTCTGGCCAATATCGATGTGATTCTGGGGATCAATCCCCCCTATAATCTCTATCATGTTTTGAAGGGAGAAAAGACGCTCACCCAAACGATCGTCGATGGTCCCGGCGGGATCAAAATTCTTCCTTCCGCGTCCGGAATTCAGGAAATGACGGACCTTTCGCGCGGTCAAAAGCTGACGCTGGTTGACGAACTCAACACGCTCAATGATTCGGTGGACTTTATGCTCATCGATACGGCCGCCGGGATTTCCTCCAACGTGATGTACTTCAACATGGCGGCCAAAGAAATCATTGTCGTGACGTCGCCGGAGCCGACAGCGCTGACCGACGCTTACGCGTTGATCAAGATTCTTTATCAACGATACGCGAAACGAAGGTTCCGGTTGATCGTGAATATGGTCAAGAACGCTTCAGAAGCGAAAGAAGTGTATGCGAGGTTAAGCCGTGCGACAGATCATTTTTTAAATTTAACTATTGAATATTTAGGATACATCGTATTAGATGAAAAAGTGAAGGATGCCGTCAGGCAGCAAACGGCGCTGGCCGAGATTTATCCCCAGTCTCCGGCGGCGCGATGTCTTGAAAAGATTGCGGACAAGTTATCCGCGGAGAATGTGACGGACTATGAAAACGGCAGCATTATATTCTTCTGGGAAAACATCCTCGACAAAAACCGTTCATAAGCAGAATCGTGATGAGTTGATCATGAAGTATGCACCGCTTGTGAAAAACATTGTCGGACGTTTGGCGGCGAAACTGCCAATAGACGCGGCGGATAAAGAAGATCTCATCAATGTCGGCATTATGGGGCTGATGTCCGCGCTGGATAAGTACGACAAGTCACGAAACGTGCAGTTTGAAACCTACGCAAGCTTTCGAATCCGCGGCGCTGTACTCGACGAACTGAGGGCCAAAGATTGGGTGCCGCGTGCCACGCGCAGCAAGGACAGCAAGATCGAAAACGCCATGAACGCGCTGAAGCGGAAGCTCGGTCGGGCGCCTGATGAAGGAGAAATCGCCGCCCATCTCGGAATATCACTTGATGAATATTACAAACTGTTGGACGATGCGAGGTGTGTATCTCTAATCTCGACGGAAGATCTCCCTCCCGATTATTTGGAGAAGTACAGTCGCGAAGACATATTCGAAGGGATCAACGAAGGCAATCCTCTCAACATGCTTGTCGATATGGAGTTTCGGGAAAAACTCAAAGAAGCGATTGATCAGCTCCCTCCGAAAGAAAAATTGGTGCTGTCGTTGTACTATTATGAAGAGTTGACCATGAAGGAAGCCGGCAAAGTGATGGATCTGACGGAATCGAGGGTATGTCAGCTTCACGCGCAGGCGGTCATGAGGTTGCGCGGCATGGTG
>CAZPTW010000339.1:0-3973 GCA_964589235.1 uncultured Smithella sp.
GTTTGCAATGAATTCAAGCATCCGAAAGTTCTCTATTCCGCCTGAAATCGACATCTTTAATCGCCGGAGCAATAACGATTGACGCCTTGAGAGACCTGGAGTGTCAGACTTCGGAAATCTCAGCGTCCTTTCACAAATTGACGGCGCACCGGCTGGGGCCAAAATGATCGACTCCGACAAATCGCTTCAGGCGCGATGATGGATGGATGACAGACTCGACATTTCCGCGATGAACGGCGGTTTGATGACTCCTTTTTGGGGGCCAAATGGTTTTCAGCTAGCAAAGAGTGTTAATTCAAGATATGGCGTTGAAGGACCGATTGTAACCCGATAGACAGATTCATTCGAGTCCCGATGTTCACTTCAGGATGGGCGATGATGAAAGACAACAGCGAATATAAAATATCAAGATGGCTGGTTGAGTTTTCCGACCGTGAAATGGAATCTTCTTTTCAAAAACACGTTGGACGGGTCTTGATCCTGCAGTTGAAAATAGCCTTGATCGTATGGGGAACATTGCTGCTGCTTTATGCCGTATCCGACTATCTGTCCCTTGGGCTCACCCGTCCGTTTTACTATCTACTGGCCTGGCGGTTGACGATCACTGCCGCGTTGCTGATATTATTTTTCTCAATCCGCCCGGAAAGCAATTTGTTTCAAGTCAGTTATCCGGTCACGTTTGTGGCCATCGCTGGTTTTTCCGGCTATATGATGTTGTTTTTTTATCGTCAGGATGTCACGATTTGGACCCTTGTGGTCATGATGCTTCAACTTCTGGCCTTGCTGATATTTATCCCCATCCGTTTCATCATGTCATTTGCCGCCTCTCTTTATGCTGTCTTGATCACGCTTCTAACCTGTTACGCGCGCGGTTTTTTAAAAGCTCAGCTGGTTGGGGTGTTTATTCTGCTGATTCTGCCGGTCGTCATCGGTGTGGCAACCGCGAGCCGTCTGGGCAGTTTACAGAGAAGGGAGTATGCCCAATTAATCAAGGCGCAGAAAATCAACGAGGAACTGGAAAAAAGCAATGCGGATCTGCAAAAGGCGCTTTCAGAGGTCAAGCAGCTCAGCGGCATGCTCCCGATTTGTGCCCACTGTAAAAAAATCCGCGACGACCGGGGGTACTGGAATCAGATTGAAGAGTATATCAGCAGTCATTCCAAAGCCGAATTCAGTCATGGCCTTTGCCCGGAATGCGCCAAAAATCTCTATCCGGAATTTTACAAAGAAGAATAGTGGATATTTCCTTATGCCAGGCAAGTCTGTTCGATAATAACCATTCCGACGAACGCGTTTCGGCCACACCATCGGACGTTTGGGTCCCCTCCAGGTGGCCTGATTTGATCCCCGTCATATCGATGATTTTATCAGTATATGACATTACGAGCCATTCTATTGGCGCAACCTTGCCGATACAGACTTCAGAGATTTCTCATGACATTTTCCGGCGGGGGAATTTCGAATGATCGATGACATTTTTGAAGTCGGATTTTTCGTCTCTGCGCAGACCTCTTGCCGTTGAGTAAAACGCCGCAGTGGGGATGACAAAGCATAGACACTCCGCTCTTCATTCGCTTCGGTTCGTCTGCGCTTACCCCGCCCGCTGCGGCTCCGGTCGGGGGATGTTTAAGCGCGCCTGGCAGGCGGGACGCTTGGCAACCCGTGTCGCGGATTCGGCCATGCTTGAAATGTCCTGTGAAAACGATGCGCTTAACTCGCTTTCATTTGCGAGAAGGCGGCCATCTGTGGCCGCTTTTGCGGCGGAAAAAAACGTTTTTATCCCTCTGGCTATTCATGGTGTTACACTCTTGAACGAAGCTGGAAACAGATCCCACCTTTTCTTTTCATTTTCCTCACGAATTTAGAAAATTTTCAGACCGTCATTTTCGGAAACGCTGGATAAAATTAATATTGATCTTCTGGATGATTGGTATATTGAAAGAGACAAGATAAATCAGCAACGCCTCCTCCTCAAATCATGGGAGGAAAAACACGGCGACGGATTCGGCAGAGGGATGCGGAGCCCTGGTGGACTGGAGAGGCCGGAATAGTCGGCCCCTGAAGTGATAACCACTTTTTAAAGGAGGAGATTTATGAATACGAGGAGAATGTTAGGTTTGATGACGGTTGCCGTTTTCGTCTTCACCGCTTCTTTGGCCATTGCCGGACCCGGCAGATGGAGCGGACGGGGCAGTGGCGGCTGGGGGATGGGGACGCCTTACCAGGGGCTTTATGACCCGGCCAAGCAGGAAACCATCTCCGGAGAAGTTGTCGGCATTGAAAAGACCGTTCCTCTACGCCGGATGAACGAAGGGTTAGCGGCTGTGGTCAAAACGGAAAAAGAAACGGTGACCGTTCATCTGGGTCCGACCTGGTATTTGGAACGACTGGATGAAAAAATCACCAAAGGCGATCAAATCGAAGTGAAAGGCGCTCGCGCCACAGTGGCCGGCAAACCGGTACTTCTGGCTGCCGAGGTCAAGAAAGGTGATAAGGTTCTTGTTCTGCGCGACGCGGCCGGTGTTCCCGTATGGGCGGGCTGGGGGATGAGGAGATAGCAAAAGACAGAAGCGAAAGGGGGCTGCCGATAGGCGGCTCCCTTTCGCTTCGATTCCATTTTTTTATCCATTATTGAGACCAGATTATGAGGAAACGGTGGGGGGAGATCGTTCGGATGTGCCGACGAGCAAGAAGAAAATGACTTATCCGGCCTTTTTGAGCATCGCCCTTTCATTCCTTCGGATCGCTAAATTGTCGGGTGGCCTGCCAGACTATTCAGGGGTGGCAAAAAGTGCCGACGGTGTCTTGCCTCTCTTTCCATTTGTGTGTGGTCCAATGATGGCATCCATGGCGAAAGCCGCTTTTTATGTCTCTTGATTTATCTTTTTTCGGGCATGAGCCAGCAGAATAAAAAAGGTGAAGGGCGTGTGATCGCGCGTATCTGGGCATCAATCTTTCTATGGTGTTTCGCTTTTTTTACCATTTGAGTATCTCCTGTTACTTGGGGTTTCTCGGCGTATTCCTTGATACAAATGGCGGATGGTTATTCCCTGAATCCCGCACGCCAATGGTCATTTTTTCATATCCGTGAGTATTTTTTTCAGGAACTATCCGCCACGGCGTTTCAGGACGGCACCCGTGCAAGAAATTTCTTGCATCAAATCCGTTAAAATATTCATGCCTTGCACTCCTGATTTTTTTTGAATAGAAGGTGATCCAGAAATTCATAAAACATTAGCAATGCGGGCGTCCTTGTATCGTGGATCGAATATTTCACCAGGTCACGATTGCCGGATTTGACCAGCTTCGCGCCGATCATCAGCAGGATCAGGCGCGCAATTCTGATTTTGTTGTCAACGACACCGGCTAGCGTTTTTACCTTTTCCCCACAGCAGCCGGCCAGGAGCTTGAAATACCGCCAGAGGTTATACGCCAGCAGAACAATCTGAAAGAAGGCATAGTTGTTTTTGAACTTCCCGGACGGAATCGCAGCCAATCCTTCCTGCTTGACTTCACCAATCAGATTTTCCGCGTCCGCACGCTTATCGTATCGCTCAATCAACTCATGGGCTTTCCCCCTGAGATTGGTGCAAAATATCCGATAGGTGTACGGATCTTCTTCGAACAGTTCCTGCTGGGCCTGGCTTTTTGTTTCTTCCGGTTTCTTGGGAATCCGCATGGCGACAAATCGGCAGGCCTGGCCCCAACCCGTCGGCTGATACAGGCAATCATTGAACTCGGCTTCTTCTTTCCACAAGGGGCGATACCAGGTCTTTGGGTCAAACGGCGGTTCGCATTGCTTATTGGAAAAGATAAAATCATACTTCTCATCCAACGCGGCCTCGACGCTATCCCAACTCATAAACTCAGCGTCCGCTCGCAAAAGAACCTTCCGTACACATAAGGGTAAATGATCTTTAAAACTCCGAATCACTTTGGCCGTCTCCTCCCCGCTGACGGTTTCCCCTTTGCG
>CAZPTW010000340.1:0-3946 GCA_964589235.1 uncultured Smithella sp.
TCAAAATCTTGAAGGCCGTGTCCTCGCTCATGCCGCGCGTGAGCATGGCCGTCTGAATGACGTCGCCCAGCTTGCCGGCGTTGCAGGTGTCGATAATGATCAGTTTTTTAGTGGCCGGGATATTGGCAAACAGTTCCTTGAGCGTGTTCTGGCTGATGGCGTCGTTTTTGAGTTTTGACGTGGAGACAGAGCCGACATTGGATGTAATGAGAAAATACTCCCCGTCATCGACGGTGCCGTGGCTTGCCACATAAAAAACAAACAAATCGTCGGGGTTGAGCGACTTCATCGCCTGAAGCTCTTTTAAAATATTGTCCCGCGTCGTCTCTTCTTTCGTGGAAAGCGTTTTGATGGTTGTCTTCTCAAAAAGCGGCGTGGCGCTCTCGCGCAGCGTCCGGGCGAACAGCTGCGCGTCGGCCGCGGCGTAATTCAGTTGCAGCTTCGGGTTCTTATATTCGTTGATGCCGATGATCAGGGCGGCAAGCGACGGTTTGTTTTCGGTTTTAAACGTCGCAGCGATTTCGCAGACGGCCTCGGAACTCTGCATCGTGTTGTCCGCGTTGAAAGCGATCGCCTTGACGACATTGACGCCGTTTGAAAGTTTCAGGGTATAGCTCTTGCGGATTTCACTCTGACCGGCGGACACAATCTTCACGCCGCGGGCGTTGTCGAGCAGCACTGCAGAGCCGTTGAGATACAGACGAATGTCGCCGACACCTCCGCCCGCGTCGGTAATTTGCAGCGTCACGATCACATCGTTTCGATCGGTGCTTTTGGGTGTTTCGACAATCGCCACCTGGGGGGGCGGTTTAATATCCGCCACCTTCCGGAGGTCTTTGAGCGACCCGCCGGACAGCGCCAGCCGCACCAGATCGGGCCGGTAGAAGCTTTCCCGCAATTGTTCCGTGCTGTATTCCTTCCCCGCAACTTTGACCTGAAGGTAGTGATCTCCTTTGGGAGAAGAGGCGTAATAGCCGTTGGCGGTGGTAATAATCCACTCGCCGTCTTCAAAGGCAATCATGGAAGCGATTTCTTCACCGGTGGCGGCATCCCAGATCCGCGTGGAAGCGTCACCTGCCGACACCACATGCTTGCCGTCCGGCGTAAATTTGGCCGATGCGCCGGCCACCCAGTCGGCATGGCCGGAAAGAACTTTCCACTGTGTATTGGCGGCCAAATCCCAGATAACGACTTTCCCTTCATTGCCGCCGGAGACGGCATAGCGCCCGTCGGGAGAAAAGGCGGCCGACATGACGCCGCCGATGCGGTCGTGGCCCACAAATTTTTTCACCGGTGTCAAGGTTTTCGCGTTCCATACCCGGGTGCTGTTGTCCGAACTTCCGGTGATCAGGTGGTCGCCGTCCGAGGATACAGCCACGACATTCACCCGCGGGTCCATTAATCCATCGGAGCCCCTGACGGATCGAACCACTGTGCCCGTCGACACATCCCACAGACGCAATTCACCCTGGCTGCCCGCGGTGACAACATGCCGGGCATCCGGATAAAACGCGCCGGACCAGACAAAATGCTGCTTGAGATTGAAATTCTGTATCTCACGGCCCGAAGCGACGTCAAATATTTTCATATTCGGCGGTTTGTTGATCATGACGCCGGCGGCGGGACCGCCGGTTAAAAGTTGTTTGCCGTCCGGTGAAAACGAGAGAAAAAACGTCCGATCCTGGTTGAATTCGATTTTTTCCTGACGGGTGGCCAGGTCCCAGAGCTTCGCCCCCGTCCCGCCGGAGGCGAAATATTTCCCGTCGGGCGAGAAGGCAACCGGCGTGGTGTCACCCATAAAAGCTTTCGGGTGGCTGAATGTCTGGACTTTCTGGCCATGGAGAATATCCCAGAGGGTGAAGGCGTCAAAACCGCCGGATAAAATATAGCGCCCGTCCGGCGAGATATCGACCCGATTGACCACCGGGGCCTTTTGTTTGATCGCCCGCGACAAACCGCTTTTCTCCCTCAGTTCAGGCGTGGCCGCGCACGCCCATAGAAACAGGCCGAAACAGATCATCAGCGCGAATCTGCCCGCGATCGCCGCCGTTTTCTTTACCGTCCAACGTTCTGTTACCGTAAACATGAAACCTCCTTACCGTATGGCTTTTGGGCGGGGACAAAGACCGTATGAAACGACATTGCTTGGGGAACTCGCCGCTTGAAGTAGGGGTCACGCTGCGTGACCAACAGCGAAAATAAAAGAAAAAGCAATAAAATCAGGATGAACATCATCGGAAGACTGGCTTGCATTCCGAATATTGCCGGAATCAGACCGGAAAGGTTTCGACCGAACCGGGCAGCGTAAATACAGGACAAAGCGATCAGAGGTCCGACGACAGGCAGAATCGTGGCGGCCGACGCGGCATACCATTCCCAGGCCTTAAGCGGGGCATACCCCGCCGCTTTGATTTCGACGACGGCCCCGGCGGCAAGCAAAAGACAGGAAATCGGATAAACGATTCGAAAGAAAAAAAGCCCGCCCACATCCATCATCGAGACGACGACCAGGGCGGCCGCATGGCAAATGAGCCCCGCCATCAGCGCGTTTCGACCAAAAACCGTCCCGGCAATTTCCCGCATCATCGCAATCTATTCCCAGCCCCCTCGGATTTTTCCAAAATCATCGGAGCGTCTTTTTTCCTTTCCAAAACCTTCATCGCGTATTGTCCGCGCGCTTGAAACGGACGGGACAACTCCAGGATGACATCGGCCAATCCATAAGGCACCACCCAAACGCCGCCGCGACGAACGGGTTCGCCGATGGAAATGGAGTAAAGCCAATCCGCCTGATGGCCCAAAAATACGCAGGCCACCACCTGCCGATGAAAGTCAACCTCCGGCGCCGCTTTTTCAAAAGCGTTCAGCCAAATCTTATTCCATTCATCGGACGTTTCCACGATTTGAATGAAAGGCTCTTTTTGCGCGGAGGCATTCCCCTTCCAAAATCTCTCCGGGTGTTGCCCCCAAGCACTTGAGAGATGGACAAAAATCAGGAGACACCCCGCCAAGATCCCCCATGGATTGCCCCAATGTCTCATTGAACTTATCCTCTTCATCTTTATATCGTATCGGCTGATTTTCCACTTCCTGAAAAAAAACCTTTCGAAAGGGAAGTTCCTGGGTTTCAACGTGCCACAGATCCTTCTTGAAGTCAAATTCCGCGCCAGAATCGACGCAGTCGCCCATACAGCCCGAAACAATCGAATTTCTTCGGAATGTCGATGGGGTTGAGCCTCATTTTCAAGAAAATCATCCAACCGGCCGATAGCATGAATGTCGCATTCGGCTGAATTTTCGATCTCGTGCTCAATCATTGCGGTCCGCCCCGACGAAAACCTGCGTCCAGAAGGCCATATCGAACCATCACAGCGGACAGTCCTCCTTTTCACCGGAGGTATTGGGGTTAAAATCAAAACGCTTCGCCGCCGACGGAAGAATGAACGTCATCATGCCCGCGATTTCTCTATCGCCCGATTTACCGGGAGGGCTTTCAGCAATGGCCCTGACGGCCGTCATACTGTCGGCCCTTTTTGTGATCTTCATCTTTCTTATGGAGACAGGGGCCAAAAACCGCCGCCGGCGCGCCAAAGCAATCGCCGCGGAACAGTCCTTGCTTTTGAATCATATCCCCGCACAGGTTTGGTATCTGCGGGATGAAAAAACCTATGGCATCGTCAACGAGGCTTTCGCCTCCTTTCTTGGAATGGCGCGCCGGCAACTGGAGAACAAATCCCTCTGGAGCGTCTATCCGTTGGAAACCGCCCGGCAAATCATACAGACCAACCGGGAGGTCTTCCAATCGGCCATGCCGACTTATCAGGAACAATGGCGCCTGCGCAGCGACGGGCGACAGCGTCTCCTGGCCGTCAACAAAACCCCCTTGTTCGACCGCACCGGGTCGGTTATCGGCGCGGTCTGCACTGCGGAAGACATCACCGACCGG
>CAZPTW010000341.1:0-3942 GCA_964589235.1 uncultured Smithella sp.
TGAAAAAGGATATCTAAAAAATGCATTTGCAGCGATCCGGGGCCGGCCGACTTGGCCGCCGCGATTTCTCCGACGATGCCCATCACCGCCATGGCTTTGGCGGCGGCGGTCAGCGGATCTTTGTCGACGGAAACGAAGGCGCCGCAGAGAGCGCTGGCCGTGCAACCCAGTCCCGTCACCCGGGTCATCATGGGATGACCGTTGGCGATTTTTACAACCCGATCATCCGCGACGATGTAATCCACCTCGCCGCTGATACAGACGGCGCACTTTCTCTGTCGGCTTATGAACTGAGCAGCCGAAAACGCGTCACTCGTCGCCGCGGTGCTGTCGACGCCTTTTGTCTTGAGGTTGTCGTCCAGAAGCGCCATGATCTCGGAGGCGTTGCCGCGGATAACGGCAGGGATTGCGCTGTGAATCAATTCGCGGATAGTCTTCGTGCGGTAAGAGGTCGCCCCCGCACCGACCGGGTCGATGACGACCGGCACGCCTTTTTCTTCCGCCCGGGCGAAAGCTTTGAACATGCCGCGCACCCAAGGAGGACTCAGCGTTCCAATGTTGATGACCAAAGCCTGTGCAGCGGTTGCCATGTCTTCCACTTCTTCTTCGGCGTGAATCATGACCGGCGAGGCGCCGATCGCCAGAAGCGCATTGGCGGTGTTGTTCATAACCACATAGTTGGTGATGTTATGGATTAGCGGATTTTTCGCCCGGATTTCTTCGACGGATTGGTAAATGTCTGCGGCATTGATTGTCATGGCGGCGTCTCCCTGTGTCAAAAACTCTTGGACCGGATCGAGGGGAAAAGGAATGAAAATCGCCTGTGCGCTTCTCCATTCTTCCTTCGCCGGCATTATCCGGATCAGGTTCGGCGGGTATGATCTCAGGCAGAGTTGTTCTTTCTGCCACCCCGAATGTGGCGCGCAACTTACCAATGAATGGTCAGGTTGTCAATATCGTCCATCGTCGTTTCCATGTCCTCCGTCGCTAGAGATGAAAGATGCCTAAGCCGTCGCTTCCAAAAGTCCTTCCGTCCGATTTCAGCCTTTCCAGGTTGGCGCTCAGGGTCTTCCGTCTCGCCCAAAGATTTGATGGGCGTTGCCCCTGATATCATCTAAAACCATGAACCTTATCACCCCAAATTTAGGGAGATACGTGCTTGACTTTCAATACAGTCGCTTAAACAATGGCGGATCGGGGGACGCAGGGGCACAAAAAGGCGTATCTGTCCCATGTTTACCACGTTGGGAGTCATTCCATCCAATTTCAACTGAAAAATGGGATATCATCATTCTGGAATATTTCATCATTAAATGCTAAAAGATTGCTGTTCTGTTTTCATAACATTTCGAATCTATGTTTGGATCTTGCAATTTTGATGAATGTCTTCAGGAAGGCAAAAAAACATGCCCATATTTTGTAATTACCATCCGACGCATTACGCCGCGTTCAGCTGTCCAAAATGCAAAGCAAACCTTTGCGGCTCCTGCATTGTCAAAAAGAAAAGCGACTATTATGGCTATTCCAAACATGTCTATTTATGCCCCAAATGCACCGTCTTTGTTCATCAGTTACCTTTTTCACACGCCATAGAGCCTTTTTGGAAACGTTTACCATCCATTTTCCAATACCCTCTTCACTCTCACGTTATTGCTCTGATCATTGGATTATCTTTGATTCAATCTTTTTTTGTCCGGAATTCCTTGCCCGGAATGATCGTACATATTGCCTGTTTTGCTGTTTTGCTGACCTATGCCTGCCTGGCGTTGTCCGCCAGCGCCAATGGCCGCCTGCAGCCCCCGGCAATCGATCCTGGAGCCATCTTACAAAATCTGAGTTTCTTCTTCAAGCAACTGGGCCTGTACATCATTCTTTTTTCATTCTCTTTCCTATTGCTTTTCAAGCTTATTCCTCTTCTTGACATCGAAAATGCCGCCTACGCGGTTTATATCCTCGGCATTGTCGTTTTGCTTTTCCTGCCCGCCATGATCATCATCCTTGCGGTCACCAAAAGCCTCTGGAACAGCATTTTTCCACCCGCCTTTATTGCGTTGGCCTGGAAGATCGGATGGCCTTATCTGGCTCTCTGCTTTTTTCTTACGATTCTTCTTTCTGCGCCGGTTCTGCTTGCCGGCCACATCTCGAAACATATGCCTCAACACGTGAGCTTCTTTCTGGCCAACGTCTTCTCTTCGTATTACATGATCGTTTCTTATCACCTCATGGGATATATCCTGTTTCAATACCATGAAAAGGTCGGCTACGATGTGGCCTATGAGGGCGACATGCATTCTCCTGACAATAGCGTCGGTGTTTCCAAAGCCGCCGAATTGAAACCGACGGACCATCTGTTCAATCAAATCAACCTGCTGATACGCGACGGTAACTATGACGCCGCTATTGCCGAAATCAAGAAGACAACACAAGGCTCTATCACCGATCCGGCTCTGGCAGACCGTTATTATAACCTGTTGTCCCTGCGTAAGCTCGCGCCGGAAATGCTGGCTTTTGCTCCAGAATATATCAAACTGATGCAGAAGACGAACCAGAAAGATAAAATCTGCGCCGCCTATTTGCTGTGCATTCAACTGCAGGCGGATTTCATTGAAGATGATCCGACGATGCTTTTCATGGTTGGAAAGACTTTGCTGGAAAACAATTATCCCCTGGAGGCTTTGAAGGTGTTCGACCGGTTTGCCCAGAGACACGCAGAACATCCACTGGCGCCCAACTCTTATTATTTTATTGCCCGCATCTTCAATGAAAAATTAAATAATCCGGCACGAGCGGGAAAAATTGTTGAATGGCTTCTCAAGAAATACCCCTTCCATGAAAACACATCTTTTGTTCAGGCGTATGCCAAACAAATCAAGACGTAACCGCGGCTTCCGTTTTCCCACTCAGAATGGTGGCAGCTTCCGGTGATTGTGGAAAGTACTCAAGAACAATTTTTATACAGCGATCGCGCAGATCATATCTGCTTTTGTGATGCGATATTTTAGCCATTTCCAGCCACATGGCGGGCAATCGCGGGTGATTGGGAGCAATGGAATAAACAAAGCCAATGAGGGCCTCCGCCTCATCCACTCGATCCAAACGCGCAAAGGCCCGGCTGATGCTGAATATTAGATCTGGGCTTAATTGAGGCTTGCCGGCATGCCGGCAGTAATCCAAAAACACCGTCGTAAGCGCTTCTTCCTCTCCTTGTTTTCTGCACAATACCGTCAGCCTTTTCGAAGCCGTTTGATGGAACTGCGTCGTTTGGGGATTGAGCTTGTCGATGGTATACAAATGTTTCAACGCTTCATCATGAGCGGGATCAATCGTCAGAATTTTCATCAACACCACACGTGCCGCCGCCATATCCAGCAGTTCAATTTTGCCAAGGGCATCCTCCAGCATCAGGGGTATTTTTTCTTTCACGTCCTCTGCGAAGACTTTGTGTTCTTCTTTTGGAAACATTTTAATGTTGACAAAACCCATCAAAGCGCCGCCGATCAGCCCTCCCACATGGGCCAGATAGGCGACTCGGCTTCCCGTCGTCAGAAACATTTGCAGCAATTCTGAAGCCAGCCACAAAGGCAATAAAACGATGGCATACATACGCGTATAGTTGAAATAAAAGCCAAGCGAGTAGAAAACATTTATTTTCGTTTTCCCATAGGCAACCGTATAAGCTCCCATCAGCGCGGAAATGGCTCCGGAAGCTCCGACCAATGGCACTGCGCTGTTCATGTTGAAGACATAAAACAGGCCGACCGCAGCGATACCGCCCAGAAAATAGACGACCAAATAGTTCAGACGGCCAAATCCCAATTCCAAAACACAGCCAACGAGCCATAAAAACACCATATTCCCAAGCAGGTGCATAAAAGAACCATGAAGAAACATATGGCTGACGACGGTCAATGGCTTATGCTGTTTCGGAATAAACCCATATCG
>CAZPTW010000342.1:0-3935 GCA_964589235.1 uncultured Smithella sp.
CTATAAATGACTTCAGCTTGTTTTCTGGATGGTGAGTAATTGAATCCCTTACATCATCGAGGATATAGCGTTTCATTTCCCGAGATTCCCCTTTGAAATATTTGACCAAGTCTCTTTCCGAAAAATCAAGGAAGTCTGAAGGAAGGTTGTGATCTGTTTGATATCTCTCGAGCCTGTCATCAAATAAGGCGCTTCCCAGATGACGTTGAATGGATTTATCAAAGGCCACCTGCCGCAGTGTTGTGCCGGCGTTTGTATTTGTTGTGAGTAGGACGTCAATATCGGGATTGATGAAGATGCGAACCGGCAAGCTTTTTACTCCGAGCAGCACTTGGGCAGCCGCCTTATGTTGCCCGTCAAAAACTTTTACGAATGATTTGCTCCCATTTCCCGCAAGTTGTATCCATGCCAGCGATATGTGGAGTTGAGGTCTTTTACGGAAGAATTCCTCCACCAGTTTAGAAATACTGGCCCCTATGGCCCTGGGATTAATGCGGTCGTCATGGAAAAGATAGTCGATAGGCAATTTGACAAAGAAATATTGAACGCCGCTCAGGTCATCTTGAAATATTGGGGAATTCCGAATCGTGTTGTCGCCCATTTCCGGAAAAGAATAATATGCGGTGCTATTTTCGATTCGGATGGGTAACTCGTATTTCGCACCGCCATACCGCGAAAAAATATCTGAAAGATTTGGCCCCCGATTCTCCTGAGCGCAGGCATCTCTTATTTCAGAAAAACGAGCGAGGATCCTGGCAACTCTTAAATCAGCCGCTTGTTTTGACCGGTTGCAGCTCGAATGAGTCAGGGCAAAATTTGATGGATCATCTTTTCCTCCTACCTTAATAGGCTCCACGTGGTCTATATCAATGCTGTCGACGTGTAATCGCAAATCGATGGGTTTCTCACAGATGAAGCAATTGTGTTCCTGGGATTCCCAAAGCTTGGTCTCAAGGTTTCTTCTTTCATCAGCGGATAGTCTTGACAGATAAAGAGATGGCATGTTTCCCTCCGTATTTTTCAATAGGTTTTTGAGCCCAATTCGCCCGTTATTTCATTCTTCCGCAATTCTCACATCCTTCTGAACGCTGGCCGTTTGAGTTGTTCATGCGGAATGTCCATCATTGCTCCTAAGCCAATCCACCAAATCAAACACAAACGCCCCACTCCGCAAATGGCCGAACCATTGCGGGTAATCCGCGGGGCGCAACAGGTAGAAGATATACTGCTGGTGGATGGCAGCACGGAACGGTTCAGGGAAATCCGCCGGATTTGCTTCTCGAAGTCTCTGGTTCAGGGCCTTGAAATGATCCCCGGCGTATTGATCCTTCGCCCGCGTCTCTTCGCTTTGGTCGTCATCGCCCTTGATTTCAACCACCAGAATCAGTTCCTCAAGCCCCTGATCTTCCAGATGTCGCAGCCTTTCCACCGCCGGCGCGTCGTGAGGGATACGCAGCAGGCAGTCACGGATTTTTATCCGGATAAAGAAATCCGGATTGAAAGACCTCCGGACACGGTCCCTGCCGCCCTTCCAGTATTCGTAATCAATGCTGTAGAAATCCCGGTCCGGCGATTTGATCCACGCGTTGACACACTTCGAGTTCTCAATCAGGCGGAAGACAAATTGTTGCTCTGGCTGGTGATTGAGGATGACCAGGTCTTGTGATGTGCGAAAAAGGGAGGGATTGGCCGCATATAGATGCTTGAAGGGCACCATTTGCCGAATATATTCCGCGTTGAATCCGCCGGCAGACAGCCAGGCTTCCTCCAGCGGCAGTTGCTTCTTGCTCCGTGTCAGCTCCTTGAGAATAAAGAGATTTTGCTCATTCAGTTCTTTCTCATAATCCTCAGACAGAAAGACGGATGCATCGTGCTCCAAGCTGCCCGCGCGAACGCTGGATTGCTGGATATCCGTTGTGCTTACTCCTTCGATTTCGCCTTCAATGTGTTCCCGGATGACCTTTTTCTTTCCCTTGGGCAGGAATTGATTGAAGAAGAGATCGATCTGTTGCCGATTTTCCATTGAGAGCCGGTCACCAACGATCCCTGCTCTTGCCATGGCCGACGTAATAATCCTTTCAATCTCCGCGCGTCCCGGCACCTGATCCGTCACGATACCGTCGCCGAAGTCGAAGCGGCTGCTCTCGAATACGGTGTTCTTGAAGCGGCGCTCCACGTCGAGGACGACCTGGTCCAGCGTGAAAAAATCTTTGGTGAGTTTGAAACGCTTCGTCCCCTTCAGGTAGGTCACCCGCACGTTCAACCGCTCGCCGGATGGCGTGAGGATGAGCTCCCGGCGAACCGCATCACCTTCCGTTTCTTCCGGCCTTTTCTCCACGACCCGCATGGCCGGGAGATACTTCAGGTTGAAAAGGGAAAAATGATGGCCGCAGCGCTTTTGGTTTGGATCGGTCAGCACATGGGAAGAAAGGCGCATCTCGCATTCCGTCACCTCATCGAGAAGCTCAGTGATGTGCCTGGCAAACCGGTCATGGTTGGTGATAGTTACGACAGGGTAGTTCTGTTGCAGCTCGCCAAGGTTCACCTTGCGGGGCAGCCGCAAGCCGCGTCCGAGCACCTGGGAGATCAGGAGTTTCGAGTTGAAGACCCTCTCCTCGGCCGGGACGATTTGAAAGACATTATCCACATCCCAGCCTTCCGATAGCTTGTTGACGGCAAAGATGAACTCCACCTTGCCGCCGACTTTTCCCGGATCAGTCTGCTCCACCTGCTCCAGCTTTTGCTTGTACTCCGCCTCCCCCAGCTTGCTGATCACGCAGATCACCTTCTCCCGCGCCACCTGCTCCAAGGCGGATCGGGCCAGATCGCTGCAAGCCGTGTCTTTCTTTTTCAGGACATCGGCCAGAACCTTGACAAATTCATCGGTATTGCGTTGTGCGGCGGCCTGGGTGGGATTGATGAAGATGGTGATGGGCTTGACCTTGGGCTTGCCGTCTTTGCCGGGATAACTGTACTTCTTCTTGTTGTCGGCGTGGGTCTCGATGATCTGTTCGAACCGCTGCGTCCGGGTCAGTTCATTGTCGCCCTCGTCCGTCTCCGTTTTGATGATGGGGTTGATGCGCTTGATGATCTTTTCGTCTATGGCGTCTTTGATGGAGTAGTTGCAGATCACATCGGGGAAATACTCGTTGGCGTTGTAGGGTGTGCCGGTAAATCCGATGTGTCGTCTAATGAGAGGCTCTTCCCGGATGTACTTCATCCACAGGCGTTCCTCCGTCTCTTCCTTCTTTCCTTTAAGCACGTCCGTAAAATCATAGCCAACAGCCTCCCCGGAGAAGGTCAGATGGGAATAGGCGTGGTGGACCTCGTCGCTGAGCACCAGCACCTCGCCGCCGTGATTGAAAAGCGTGTCGCCGATGGAATTGTCGTCTTTGTTGTATATGGCGTTGATGTTTTCGATGACGATGGAATCATCCTCGATGACGTCATTGCATTTCAGCAATTTGATCACCTTGTGGCGGTACCGTTCAGGCAGGTATGGCTTCAACTCGGCGCTTTTTTCACCATAGAGATATTCATTGAATTTTTCCCTGAGCCCCGATTCGATCACCGTGGATGAGGGACCGAGGATCATGACCCGGCGAACCTTGCCGAGAAGGATCGAAAGATAGGCAACGGCAAACATCACATAGGATTTGCCCGTTCCCGTGGCCAGGTGGCAGACGCCGGAGAGGCGGTCGGGCAGCGGCAAGAGGCGCAAGAAATGCTCCTCGCTGTGGAAACGCTGCTGGATGGCGGATTTTTTCCGGTAGTTTTCCCGCGCCAGGTCGGTCACGCTTTGGTAAGTGCCGCCCCAGAGGTAAATGAGGATCCGTTTGATCGCGTCATACTGGTATTCCCGGTCGCCGGTGAGCGCCCGAACATACTCCTCGACCTCCGAGAAATCGAAGCGCGTCACATCGCATTTGCGCATG
>CAZPTW010000343.1:0-3934 GCA_964589235.1 uncultured Smithella sp.
CGACGTGGCCTTTCTCACAATGGACTTCGATTACAACGGCTACACTCGATCATCAGAAACCTTCACCGCCGCCTACCTCAAACATTCCGGCGACAGGGACATGCCGGCCGTCTTGAATTTTTACCGCTGCTATTACGCATACGTCCGGGGGAAAGTCACGAGTTTCCGTCTGGATCAGAAAGAACTGCCGGATTCCGAACGCGACGGGGTGAGGCAGACGGCTCTTCGATACTTTGATTTGGCTTACTCTTACGCCGCCCGATTGGAAAAACCGGTGCTCATTTTGACGGCGGGCACGATCGGATCGGGGAAAAGTTACCAGGCCCGGCACCTCGCCTCACGGCTCGGCGCAGAGGTCATCCGTACGGACGTGTTGCGTAAAGAATTACTTCATATCGACCCCGCCGAAAGGCATCCGGAAGCCTTCGGAAAAGGGATCTACTCGCCTGCGATATCGAGAAGAACATACGATGAAGCCTTTGAACTCGGCGCGCGGAAAATCGCGCAGGGCAAACCGGTGATCATCGACGCGTCCTTTGCAAAACGTTCAGACCGGGCCAGAGCGGTCGAGCTGGCAGAGCGACTGAAGGTCCCCTTTTATGTCGTTGAATGCGTCTGTCCGGACGAGGTGGTCAAAACGAGGCTGGAAAAAAGGAAACTGGAAAACGATAATCCCTCCGATGGACGTTGGGAAATCCTCCAGGACCAAAAGAAACATTTCGAATCGGTCGATGAAATTCCCAAAGAACGCTATTTTCGGATCGATACATCCGCGTCCCCCGAACAGTCAAGGCAGGATATTGTCCGCGCGATCCGGCAGGATTGTTTCTAATTGACCCGGGGTTTGGACGCCTTGGCGTTTTTCGACCCCTCTTCTTTGGCCAGACGAGCTTTCGTCTCCGCGATATAGGCTTCCACTTTCAAATCCAGACCGACACCGGCATAATCCCGTGCGATCCCCTCGAAACGTTTCAGCGCGGCTTTGTACTTCTTCTGCTTGAAATAAAATTCTCCGATATAAAACTCGTTTTCGGCCATTTTCTGTTTGCATTCACGGATGAGCTTCTCAGCCAGAGGCGTAAACTTGCTTTGCGGATAACGGGCGACCAGCTTTTCAAACTCTCGTCGGGCTTTGACGGTTTCGGTCTGATCCCGGTCAATCGCGCCGATCTGCAGGTAGTGACACATCCCAATCTGATAGATGGCATAGGGGATATTTTCATTGTTGGGATAAAGCGTGATGAAATCGCGATAGGCATTTTCCGCGTCGGCGTATTCTTTGTCGCTGTAATAAGAGTCGGCAATGCCGAGTTCGGCCAAGACCGCCATCTCATGGAGCGGATGTTCCTCTTTCAGACGGGTGTAATATTCCCTGGCTTTCTTGTAAAAGCCGTTTTGATATTCCTGTGTTCCACGGGCGTACAGCGCCTCCGGCGTCGATCGCACCGGATCTTTCTTCTTGAAATAATACCATATCGATGAAGGCGAACACCCTGCAACCAGGAACAAAACAACAACACTCAAAGCGATGGCTTTATGTTTCACAAAATATCCCGTTAAACGAAACGTCAATCAAAGACTTTTCTTGATAAATTCTTCGAGTTTTTCTTTGGGGACCAACCCGACGAGCGTGTCGGCCACCTTGCCCCCCTTAAACATCATCAGGGTCGGAATGCTGCGGATGCCGTAAGACGAGGCGATTTTCTGGTTGTCGTCTACATTCAATTTCATCATTTTGACCCGGCCTTGATACGATTCCGCCAATTCTTCCACAATGGGGCCGATGGCTTTGCAGGGGCCGCACCAGGGAGCCCAAAAATCGATCAGCACCGGTTTGTCGCTTTTCAACACTTCTCCTTCGAAGTTCCCGTCGGTGGCTTCCCCCAGAAACTGGCTGCTCATGACATGCGCCCTCCTTGTTTTTTGGGCCTTTATGTCACAGCGCGGTCGAAAAAGTCAAATGCTATTTGCCAAGCGCATTCTTTTGACGAGTATTCTTTAATCTGCTATGAAATCCTAGACTTTTCAAGGAGGCGGACATGGGACGGATTGGAATCTTATCGGGAACCATCATGATGGAAAAAAGCCATCGAATCCAAAACAGTCAAAGAAAACAAATCAAAACTTCATTCGGCGAAGCCCTGGTCATGGAAAGCGATGAGATGGTCTTCATTCTTCGCCATGGATCTGATCCGGCGGAGTATATCCTGCCTCACCTGATCAATTACCGCGCCAATTTGCAGGCAATGAAAGATCTCGGCGTCACGGAAATCATCGGTATCAATTCCACAGGGTCCTTGAAAAAGGATTTGCCCCCGGGGGAAATTATTATCCCCGATGATTTCATCACCCTTACGGCAACCCCCACGATTCATCACAACAAGGCCGTGCATATCACGCCGACCTTGCATGAAGGGACAAGGCAAAAGTTGATCGCCGCGGCCCAAAACGCCGGTATCCCCGCCATCGAAAAAGGGGTCTACTGGCAGGTAACCGGTCCGCGGCTGGAGACTCGCGCGGAGATCCGCATGATGTCGGCTTTCGCCGACGTGGTCGGCATGACCATGGCCAATGAAGCGATCCTGGCACAGGAAATGAACATTCCTTACGCTTCCGTCTGTTCCATCGATAATTTCGGCAACGGTCTGACGGATCACCCGCTGAGTTTGGAAGAAATCGTCGCGGGCACGAAAAAGAACGCCGAGACCGTGATTCGACTTCTGGAGAGTTACATACTGCTTCACACATAACCCCGATCACCGCGGAAGGAATTTTGATTTTTTTTGGGGGGGACGTTTGGATCGATTTTCCAATCGTTTGAGATGTTTTTTGAAACGCTATTTCAAAACATTGATGAACCGCCTCGCCGCAAACTCCTTTGTCGCGACGCCCCGGCTGGTCTTCTCAAGACGGCGTCAAGGGTTTTCAGCGGGAAGAGCCTTCACGAGCAGTTTGTCCACGCGGTTGCCGTCCATGTCGACCACTTCAAACGAATAACCGGCGGCTGTGAATTTATCGCCGGTTTTGGGAATACGATTCAATTCGTACATCGCCAAACCGCCCAGCGTGTTGATATCAGGCCTTTCGTCCTCATCACCGAAAAAGGATATGTTGAGCAGATCCTCGACATCTTCCAGCATCATAGCGCCATCCATTAAATAGGACCCATCCTCACGCCGGAACACAGCCGGCTCCTCCGATTCATAAGTCGCCGGTAGGTCGCCCATGATATTCTCCGTCAGGTCATGCAACGTAATGATCCCTTCGACGGAACCATACTCGTTGATCACCACACCGAAATGCTTTTTTGTGGATCGAAACATCTCCAAAACCTTAAGCGCCTTGGCTTGTTCTGGAATATACAGCGGATCAAAGACAATATCATTCAACCGCAACCGCCGGTGCGTGATGAAATAGGACAAGACATCTTTGACATTCACGACCCCCTTGATGTTATCGATATCATCCTCGCACACCAGCATCCGCGGGTGCGGCGACGCCAGAACCTTGGCCATAATTTTTTCCTCGCTCTGCGTGATATCGATCCAGTCCACATCCACACGGGGGGTCATCAATGCATTGGCGCGTTTATCGCCGAATCGAATGATTTCGTTGATCATCTCGGATTCCTCTTTTTCAATCACACCATGCTCAGAGCCTTTCTGCAAAACCATCTTCAAATCTTCTTCCGTGACGGGCGCCTCTTTCCGAGCGGAAATTCCGAATAACTTCAGCATCAGCTTCGTCGACAGACTCAAAATCCAAACAACCGGATACGTCACCTCACTGAAAACCTTCATCGGGGGAGAAAGCGCGACGGCAATGGATTCAGCATGATTGAGGGCGATGGTTTTCGGCACCAATTCTCCGATGATCAAAGAAAGATAGGTAATCAGGCCCACGATGACCGCAACCGACACACTTTTCGCGTAGG
>CAZPTW010000344.1:0-3920 GCA_964589235.1 uncultured Smithella sp.
GTCGCTAAGTATTTGAATATTCATGAAAAACAAGTATATTTGCTCATCAAGGCAGGAAAGATTCCATGCAGCCGCGTGACGGGAAAATGGATTTTTCCCAAAAAGAATATTGACGAATGGATAGAACTGAGCGCGGGTGAAGGAATCAAAAAGACTCGTCATCAAAATATCTCTACCAAAGACTCTCTTCTGGCCTCGGGCAGCAACGATCCCGTTTTGGATATGCTTCTTTCTTCCATGAAAAAGAAGCATCCGACATCGAATATCTTTTCGGCAAATACGGGAAGCATTTCCGGTTTGGATGCCTTCAATTCTGGGATTACAGATATCGCTTTTTCACATTTGTTTGACCCTGAAAGCGGGGATTACAATACACCTTTTCTTCAAAAGTATTGCTCAGCAAGGCAACCGGTCGTTGTAAATTTATTTTATCGCCAAATCGGATTTCTCATAAATAAATCAAAAGCCCATTGCTTTAAAGGGTGGAAAAGTTTGTCTGAAAATAATGTCCGATTTATCAATAGGCAAAAAGGGTCCGGCATCAGAATTTTGTTAGATCAAGAACTCGAAAAAAGGGGCTTGGATCATCGAAAAATCAACGGGTATGATCAGGAGGTCTTGACGCACTTCGAAGTGGGATTATCTCTGATTTCGAATGAAGCGGATGTGGGCATTGGATCCGCGGCTGTTTCCAAAATACTGGATTTGGATTTCCAACCTCTTGTCAATGAAAGATTCGATATGATCATTGACAAAGACACCTTTTTTCTACCTGTCGTGCAGGCTTTCATAGAAACTCTCCAGTCCGATCATTTCAAACAGCGCGTCGAAAGAATCGGTTATTACAGTTTCAAGGATTCTGGAAGGATTCTTTATTCATAAAAGGACAGTATGGAAAAAAAAATAAAGAATTTATTGAAAGATCAAAGCGGCATTTTTTTGTTGTTGATCGTCGCTTTATTGGAGATTGTACCACATGGATATGCCGCCCCCAAACAAAGAAATATTGTATTAGCGACGACGACCAGCACGCAAGATACAGGGTTACTCGACGTTTTAATTCCTATTTTTCAAAACGAGACAGGCTACTTTGTCAAGACCATTGCTGTTGGATCGGGACAGGCTATATCAATGGGGCGAAAAGGTGAAGCAGATGTTTTGCTTGTCCATGCACCGGATGCCGAAAAAAAATTTATGGAAGAGGGATTTGGCGTCAAAAGGCGTCTGGTCATGCACAATGATTTCATCATTGTAGGACCGACAAGTGATCCGGTTAAGATTAAAGAAGCAAAAACGTCACTTGATGCGATGAAAAAAATCGCTTCAGCTTCTGCTTTGTTTTTGTCCAGAGGCGATAATTCCGGAACAGACACAAAAGAAAAAGCGTTATGGAGAAAAGTCGGCATCACTCCCATGGGAAACAAGTGGTACCAGGAAACAGGACTCGGTATGGGGCAGACCCTCAATATCGCTTCTGAAAAAAAAGGGTATACGATGACAGACAGGGGCACATTCACGGCGATCAAGAAAAATCTTGAGCTTTCGATTCTTCTAGAAGGTGATTTGTCGCTGCTAAATGTTTATCATGTCATCGAGGTGAATGCCTCCAAATGGCCTAAAGTCAATGCCAATGGCGCCAAAGCCTTTGCCGAATTTATGGTGTCGAGAAAAGTTCAAAATATTATTCGAACATTCGGTAAGGACAGGTATGGAATTTCTCTTTTTGTCCCAGATGCGGGTAGAAAAGTCGGAGAGTTAGGAGAATAATTCATGGAATTAATCGTTCAAGGGATGGTTAAGGCGTTTGAACTGATTGTCTCCCTTGACCCTGAAGTGATGGGGATTACATGGTTGTCTCTCAAAGTATCGGGAATGGCGACACTGATTAGTCTCGTCATCGGCGTCTCCATCGGAACGGCCATTGCCTTGAATGAGTTTTACGGGAAAAAGCTCATCATCAGTATGATCAACACAGGAATGGGGCTGCCCCCTGTCGTTGTGGGGCTTTTTGTCACTATCTTGATCTGGCGAAATGGACCGTTGGGTTTTCTCGAAATCCTTTATACGCCTTACGCAATGATTATTGCCCAGGCGATTATCGCTACGCCGATTGTGATGGGACTATCAGTTGCGTCAATACAACATCTGCCGCCGAATTTGCGTTTACAGATCCTGTCGCTTGGAGCCAGCCGTCTGCAGATGCTTTGGGTTTTGATAAAAGAAGCCAGATTGCCTCTTTTGGCGGCGGTCATGGCAGGTTTCGGGGGTGTCATATCTGAAGTTGGGGCATCCATCATGGTCGGTGGGAATATCAAAGGATATTCGCGCGTGCTGACCACGGCGACGGTCATGGAAACAGGGAAAGGAAATTTTGACGTTGCTATCGCGTTGGGTATTATCCTTCTCATGCTTGCTTTTATGGTAAATCTTCTGCTGACGCATATCCAGCAAGGGCGTTATTCAAGATGACACCTTCAAGTCTCATTCATTTAAAAAATGTTGTTGTCAGACGCAGCGGAACCAAGGTCTTGGATATATCAGACTTTGGCGTCCAGACCGGAAGGATTTTGGTGCTCATCGGTCCAAACGGCGCAGGAAAAACAACTCTCTTATTGACGATGGCGGGTTTATTGAAACCGACCAGTGGTACAATTTATTATAAAGGCATGCCGGTGATCAGCGGCTCGGATAGAGCTAGAATGCGCCGTCAGGTGTCGGTCGTGTTCCAAGAACCACTGCTTCTGAATACGTCCGTCTATAAGAATGTATCGTTGGGATTAAAATTTCGCAAAGCGTCAAGAAAAGAGATGGATAGAGATGTCCGATCCGCTCTGGAATATTTCGGTATTTCCGAACTGGCTGAGCGATCAGCAAAAACATTATCAAGCGGTGAAGCGAAAAGAGTCTGCCTTGCCCGTGCCTTTGCTATTAAACCGGAAATTATTTTGATGGACGAGGCCTTCAATTCCCTTGATCCGCCATCAAAAGAAACGCTGATTGGAGATTTAAGAGATATTTTAGAGAAGACAAAAATAACGGCGGTCTTGATTTTGCATGACCGTGAAGAAACCTTGAGGTTGGCTCAAGATGTCATCGTAATGGTCGACGGGCGAGTTATTCAATCCGGGACGGCTGCACGAATATACAATCGTCCGGAGACTCACTTTGTGGCTCAATTCGTTGGAACAGAAACAATTCTAGAAGGGATTATCGAGAGAAACGACAATGACACATTGAAAATCAATGTGTCAGGGAAAATCATTGAAGCCATGGGAAGTCTCTTGACAGGTCAGAAGGTCTATTGTTGTTTGAGACCGGAAAACATCGTTGTCTCACCTGGAAAAATAAATGGAATCGACTGGAAAAATGTTTTCGAAGCCAAAGTAATAAAAATGAGTCGTCAATCGTGTTCGTATAAGCTATCTATGGATTGCGGTTTCCCGATTGCGTCCTATCTTCCTGTTCATTTATGTGAGGATTTAAACATTCAGGAAGGATCCAACGTTTATGTAGCCTTCAAGAGGACATCTGTGCATGTGATTGAGAGGAGTCTGAATCAGCGCATACATGATTGAAAGAGGTTTCTTCCCTTTGTATGAAGTGATCAAAAACGGCGACGCAATAGTCCTTCGGATAAAGAAAGACAGACTCCAGCATGAAAAATTTATCTCGGAAGATGCTTTCTTCACATAACGTCTTTAAGAGAAAGAAAAGACCATGCCGCAGGTCCGGTTGGGCAACCGAAAGTGCTTGTAAGATTTTTTTTGCCACACCATCGATCAATCGATACATGACAAACAGGATTGTGTGATGGAATATGATAAGAAGGGAGCATTTCATTGAATTATTCTGAATATCTTAAAAAATTGCAGATGGGACAGAAAGGATTAAACCCTTTTTTGGATTTCATGAATATTACC
>CAZPTW010000345.1:0-3916 GCA_964589235.1 uncultured Smithella sp.
GGGATAATACTTCGGATACAGCAAATGCCTTTCACGAGCATTCTTTTCGAGCTCTTCGCGGAATTTCGGATGAGCGACTTTGATGAGCTCGGCGGCGCGTTCCGGTTCGGATAAACCGTAAAGATCCGCGATTCCGTATTCCGTGACGACATAACCGGCATAATTACGCGGAACGGTTATTCGTGAGCCGGGTTTCAGATAGGGGACGATTCGTGAAATCTGTCCATCGGACGTCGTCGAGGGGACCAAATTGATGGCACGTCCACCTTTGGACCAAAAAGCGCCGATGGCGAAATCACACTGACCGCCTGAACCGCTGATCATGACATCGCCGATCGACTCGGAAACGATTTGCCCCAAAAGATCGATTTCGACCGATCCGTTGATCGCCTTGACATTGTCTTCGGCGGCAATGGTCCACATGCTGTTGGTGTAGTATGTGCCATAGAATTCAACCATGGGGTTATTGGCGCAGAAATCATACGTTTCTTTATCGCCCATTGCAAAACCGGCGATAATCTTGCCGGTATGATTCTTCTTGTACTTACCCGTCACGACACCCTTCTCCACAAGCGCCTCAATGCCGGCCGGCACCATTTCCGTGTGGACGCCCAGATCTCGAAGGCCGGATTCAGACAGAAGCTTGCTGACCATCATGGGGACGGCGCCGATGCCGATCTGAATGCAATCTCTGTCCCGCAAAAGACTGACGACGTTTTTCGCCATGGCGACTTCAACATCTGTCGGTTGGGGGGTGGGTAATTGAATGAGGGGCTCCGCGATTTCAACAAAAGCCGAAAATCTTGAGACGTGGAAGTTTGTTTCGCCGTAACAGCGAGGCATGTAGGGATTGATTTGCGCAATGATGTGGCCGTTGGTCAGCATCGCATCGTCGAAATTCTGCTTTGACATAAAGCTGTCAAGGCCTGTGTTGACAAACCCATGTTCATCCGGTGGAGATACTTGTTGAATCGAAATGACCCGGTTGTGTTTGCATCGCCGCATTCGGTGTTCTCGGTACCAGACGATACCCGCTGAGCCGTTATTCGGGAAGTAATTGGCAAATTCGCTTTTCGCGAGGGCGTGAAGAACAGGGCTTCCTAAAAATCCCGATTCAAGAATAAACGTCTTGCGATATTCGGGCTTGAAAATTTTATAAGGCCGCATCGTAAGACAGCTGTAATATTCGACATTTTCTAATTCATCCGCTCGGTCCGCGATGGCGTCCATAATCGCCATCGATGGCTGTCCGAGCCCCAAGGGCGTGTACATTTGGTCGCCCGACTGAACGAGTTTTGCCGCCTGTTGCGGTGTCATTAACCGACTTTCATAAATGTCCTTCCATTTTCCGTGTGTTTCCTTCGTTGCATTCATAACGCTCTTTTGACCTATCCTTTCCTTACTTGTGTTCCATTCGTGCGTCAACTTTCAGCGGTCTGTGCTTCCGCGACGCCAGGATTCCTGATGTTCTCGCTGCCGCATGACGCCCTACATCCTTAAATGTCTTGAGCTCCATCCCGTAGAACGTGGCTAGGAATCCGGAATGGTCTCCGCGTCCAATATGTCTATCCGAGCTTAATAAAGATTTTCGAGGTGTGTTTCGAAAGAATCCGTCTGTGAAACCCGGACGATGAATGCAATCACTTCAACATGGTGGATGATCAATCTTTAAAAAACCGTCTCGTTTAAAAAAAGTTCTCCATAACGCCTTTAAAGCTCTAAATCTTTTTCAGTATAGGAAAAACCCTCCTGGATGTCAATCAGTATATCTCAAAGTGAAATCGGGTGTTTTTCGTGTATATTCCATTTGCTATTCAGAAAATGACTATTGGTTTTTTTCTGATTGACATCTTGGAGAATTGTTGTATAATACCTTTCAAAAGAGCAATCCTGATCGCCTGCGACGATTCATGTCACTCCATCTTTTTAGGCGGTCTAATTCAGTAAAGTGGCCCCTGCCACGGGGATTCCCGGCAGGGGCCATGCCTTTTGGCTCTTTCCCGAAAGGCTTATTGAATAAAGGAATAATTCTAAGTTATTTATTCCCCTAATGAATTTGATTTTTTTCCAGTCCGTGGCTATAGGCCTTTCATCAATGACTGAGGAGGACTTGATGAAAAATGTTTTTTCAACCCGGGCTGGGATAATTGTTGTCGGCGCCTTGATTGGAGTTGGCGCGGCGCTTTTGCAGTTTTTCGGCAATCCGCCGAACATGGGAATTTGCGTGGCTTGTTTCGAGCGCGATATCGCCGGTGCGCTGGGTCTCCATCGAGCGGATGTCGTTCAATACTTGCGCCCGGAAATAATGGGATTCGTGTTGGGGGCGTTTGTCGCGGCTTTAATGGCCGGAGAGTATAAACCGCGCGGCGGTTCTGCGCCGTTGGTCCGGTTTTTTTTAGGGCTTTTCGCCATGATGGGCGCGTTGGTCTTTTTGGGCTGTCCTTGGCGGGCTCTGCTACGCTTGGCCGGTGGTGACGGCAACGCCATTCTTGGTCTCTTGGGATTGATCTTTGGTATTTTCATCGGTGTTTTATTTTTAAAAAAAGGGTACAATCTCGGACGTTCTTATCCCCAACGCAAGGCCAGCGGTTGGCTCTTTCCCGCCTTGATGATGGGCCTATTCTTGCTGCTCGTTTTCCGTGTCTCGTTTTCCGATGGCGGTCCGATTTTCTTTAGCGTCAAAGGACCCGGGTCGCAGCATGCCCCCATCGCCATCAGTGTCATCGCCGGTTTGATTATCGGCGCGTTTGCACAACGCAGCCGGTTTTGCACGATGGGCGCTTTTCGCGACGTCATTCTCATCCGCGATTTTCATCTGCTCAGCGGCGTAATCTCTCTTTTGATTTTCGCTTTTGCCACAAATCTCGTTTTAGGCCAGTTCAAGCCCGGCTTTAACGGGCAGCCGATTGCCCATACGGATTATCTTTGGAACTTTTTAGGGATGACGCTTGCGGGGCTGGCCTTTGTCCTGGCGGGCGGCTGCCCCGGACGTCAACTCTTTTTATCCGGCGAAGGGGATATGGATGCCGGTGTTTTTGCTCTGGGCATGATCGTCGGAGCCGGTATCGCCCATAATTTTGCCATCGCCAGCTCCCCTAAAGGGGTGGGGGCCTTCGGTCCGGCGGCGGTGATCGTCGGCTTGGTCTTTTGTTTGGTCATTGGGTTCACTCAACGCGAGAAGCTAACCGTTTGAGGAAGAGTAAGGGAGGATAAGCATCATGACAAAACGCATTGACGCCCGAGGGCTGTCTTGTCCACAACCGGTGGTGCTGGTCGATCAGGCCGTCGCGGCCGGAAATACGGATCTGGAAGTCATCGTCGACAACGAAGTTGCCCGTGAGAATGTCTCTCGTCTGGCGGCGCGCAAAGGTTTCAAAATTCAAGTCAAGGAGAGCGGGTCAGAGAGCTTCCTTGTGATGAAAAAAGATTGACCTGCCTGCGGGCTACTTCGCGCATACCCCCGATATCGCCTTGACAGCGGCCGGTAACCGGGGGTAAAGCTTTTATTCATGAGCCACGAAATTTATTTGGACAACGCCGCCACCTCTTTCCCCAAGCCGGAGGCCATGCTGGCGGCAATGGAAAGCTATTCTCGCGAGATCGGGGCCAATCCGGGACGATCCGGACACGGACGGTCCATTGATGCCGGTCGCATCATCTATCAAACGCGTGAAATCCTGGCGAATCTTTTTCACATCGAGGATCCGCTGCGCATCGCCCTAACCAAGAATGCAACGGAAGCCTTAAATATAGCGCTTTTCGGTTCACTCAGGCCGGGCGATCATGTGCTGACAACATCAATGGAGCACAATTCCGTGATGCGACCATTGAGGTATTTGGCATCACACGGTGTTGAGCTTAGCGTCGTTCCCTGCTCGCCGCGAGGCGGTCTCGATCCCGACGACGTCTCGAAAAT
>CAZPTW010000346.1:0-3912 GCA_964589235.1 uncultured Smithella sp.
ATACCGGCATCAGGCCTCGCCCCATGAACGATGCCGAGGGCGATACGGCCACGCATGTGATATTCATGATGCCGACAGCTGAAGCGGCCAAGACATTTCAAGCCGCCACCAAAGAGGCCGGATGCCCTGCCGCGATCATCGAGGAAAACACCTGGCATTACGCCAAACACTGGCAGGCGCTTGAGAGCATGGGCGAAAAAGATTATTTCGGAACGAGGACGCCATCCTACGCGCCGGCCACCATGGCCAAAAGCGACGCCATCTTAAGCCGCGCCGTCATGTTCGGTCTCAACATCATTATGGATGACGCGTCGGTGAACAAAATGATAGACGCGATCAGGGCGGGGGCGAAGGCGGCGCTGTGAAACTCGTTTGATCACGTTTTCAAGCTTTGGGCCGTTGGACGGAAAGACCAAGTAGAGACGTCAAACGGGTTTCAAGGGCTGCAGGACGAAAAGAGACGGAGGTTGAGTTTCGACAAGTACGATAGAAACGGAGATTGTCGGAAAATCTGAATCAACGGGTCATCAACATTGAAAGAAGGAATTTGAGGCTTTTTTCTGGTATTTCCATCATGCTTACCGATAATATTCTCAATTTGATCGGCAAAACACCGCTGATTCATCTCAAGCAGTCCCGAATCTTCGCCAAGGCTGAATTCCTCAATCCGGGCGGCAGCATAAAAGACCGTGTGGCTCTATCGATGCTGGAAGGGGCCGAGCGTGACGGGAAACTGCATCCGGATACGACGATCGTCGAGCCGACCAGCGGCAATACCGGTATCGGCGTGGCCCTTGTGGGACGCCTCAAAGGATACCGGGTCATCATTGTCATGCCGGAAAACATGAGTGATGAGCGTAAAAGTCTGATCGAGGCGCTCGGCGCTGAGCTGGTTTTGACCCCCGCGGAAGAAAGCATTGCCGGTGCGGTGAAAAAGGCGGCCGACATAGCCGCCTCGAATCCGAAGGTGTATGTGCCCCAGCAGTTTGAGAATCCTGACAACCCGCGTGTACACTATGAAGAAACGGCGCGTGAGCTGTGGCGGCAGATGAGCGGGGCAGTGGATTGCTTTGTGGCGGGTGTCGGGAGCGGTGGTACTCTCCAAGGGGTCGGTAAATTTCTCAAGGAACATCGGCCTGATTGCCGCATCGTGGCGGTTGAACCCAAAAATGTTTCCGCTCTTTTGGGACATGAACCGGGACTCCACCAGATTCAAGGAATCGGTGATGGTTTCATTCCAGCCGTTTTGGATGTGAAGCTGGTGGACGAAGTGATCGAAGTCAGCGATGAAGATGCCATTGAGACGACTCGTGAACTCGGTCGCACCATGGGGCTTTTGGTCGGTATTTCTTCCGGCGCGAATGTCTGGGCGGCGAGACAATTGGAAAAAAAATATCCAGGCAACATCACGACGGTCCTCCCTGACCGGGCCGAGCGTTATTTCAGCACGGCTCTTTTGAAAACCCGTTCAACATAAAAGCCCGGTCCTTATGGAAGGCCGCGCCTGTTTGATCAAAGCAGTGTCCTGTTTCCAAGGTTTTGGGGTTTTCATCCGTGGGCGATGTCAGTCGTTTCGTTCCTTTTGAAGTGGACATCCGCCCCATGGTGGTCTTTATCTTTCATTCTCATGACGACCGACTTCCCCCTCACTGGTTGATCATGGAAAACGCGTCGTCTCTCAATCTCGTTAATGTAATGACTTTTAGACAAAGCGTTGGAATTTGTTCCGCCGTCCTCCGCGAAAATTCCGAATGGTTTTTTTCATTCCTTTCCGGCGTGGGAAAGACTATGACCGCCGGTGATTTTCGGATGTTTCAAAATCATCCTCGAGGCGGTGTGGTGGTGAGGGCCCGGTTGGGGGTAAGCGTTGCCGGGGAAGGACGTGAAGACGAACCGCCCGATCGCGATGGCGTGGTTATCCCTGGAAATGTAATCGTCGCATAAAAACCGAATCTTTGTTATAGACCGTAAAAATCTGGAACGCGCGATATGTCGTCGAGGGGGAAAAAAGGGGGGCGTTGCAGCGAATGGAGCAGGGGGAAGCTCATGGAAGGTTGGTTTTTGCCGGCAATGAGCCGGTTGGAAAGTGTGCCGCACGGGTGAAAACACATTCATGGAAAAATTTTCTTTAATCACGGATTTTGCGCCCGCCGGCGATCAGCCACAAGCCATTGAAAAGCTCGTCCAGGGGGTGAACGAGGGGAAAAGGCATCAGGTGTTGCTGGGGGTGACCGGTTCGGGAAAAACCTTCACCATTGCCAATGTGATCGCGCGTGCCGGACGTCCTGCGCTGATCATTGCGCACAACAAGACGCTTGCCGCTCAGCTTTATGAAGAATTCAAGAGACTTTTCCCGCAAAACGCCGTTGAGTATTTTGTAAGCTACTATGACTATTACCAACCCGAGGCCTATCTGCCCGCGACCGACACTTATATTGAAAAAGACTCCGCCATCAACGAGGAGATCGATAAGCTTCGTCACGCCGCGACTTACGCCCTTCTGACCCGACGTGATGTGATTATCGTCGCAAGTGTTTCTTGCATTTATGGGTTGGGATCGCCGGAGGCCTATTTGGGGATGATGGTTTCCCTGGAGACAGGAACCGAAATGGCTCGGGAAGAGGTACTCAAACGGCTGGTGGAAATCCAGTACGAACGAAACGATATCGATTTTCATCGTGGCACTTTCCGAGTCCGTGGCGATGTGGTGGAAATCTTTCCGCCTTATGAAGATGAAAAGGCGCTGCGGGTGGAATTTTTCGGCGATACCATCGAATCGATTTCCATCATTGATCCACTGCGCGGAAAAAAGATGGGATCGCTCACCCGGACGGCTGTTTATCCAGGCAGCCATTATGTGACGACCCGGGACAATCTCAAACGAGCCATGGCGGATATCCGCGCAGAACTGGCCGAGACGTTGGCCCGTTATCGGGAACAGAACATGCTTTTGGAGGCTCAACGCTTGGAGCAGCGCACGAGATTTGATTTGGAAATGATGGAAGAGATGGGGTATTGCCAGGGCATTGAGAATTACTCCCGTCACCTGACCGGACGAAAGCCGGGCGAGCCTCCACCCACGCTGATGGAATATCTGCCGCAAGACGCGCTGATTATCATCGACGAAAGCCACGCCACGTTGCCGCAGCTGGCGGGGATGTATCGGGGGGACCGTTCCCGCAAGGAGACGCTTGTGAAGTACGGCTTCCGTCTGCCATCGGCGCTGGACAACCGGCCGCTGAGGTTTGAAGAATACGAGGCTTTCGTCAACCCTCGAATCTACATTTCTGCGACCCCCGCCCAGTATGAAATCGCCAAAGCCCATGGAGTGCGCGTCGAGCAGATCATTCGTCCCACGGGTCTGATGGATCCAGACATTGAAATCAAACCCGCGAAATTCCAGGTGGATGATCTGCTTGAAGAAATCCGTCGGCGGGTGGAAAAGAATGAAAGGGTGTTGGTGACCACCCTGACCAAACGTATGGCGGAAAATTTGACCGATTATTACAGCGGCTTGGGAATCCGTGTCCGCTACTTGCATTCCGATATTCATACCTTGGAACGTGTCGGCATCATCCGTGATTTGCGTTTGGGTGTATTTGATGTCCTCGTTGGTGTCAATTTGCTCAGAGAAGGTCTGGATATTCCGGAAGTGTCTCTGGTTGCGATTCTTGACGCCGACAAGGAAGGGTTTTTGCGTTCCGAACGGTCGCTCATCCAAACCAGCGGTCGTGCCGCGCGCAATGTCAATGGAAAGGTTATCATGTATGCCGATCAAATGACCCCATCCATTTCGGCCTGTCTTGCCGAAACCAGGCGCCGTCGTATCATTCAGGCCCAATACAATCGGGAAAACCGAATCACGCCCGAGTCGATCAAAAAGTCCATCAGCAACGTATTGGGATCAATTTA
>CAZPTW010000347.1:0-3906 GCA_964589235.1 uncultured Smithella sp.
CCTTCGATATACGCGCCTTCATCCACACCCGCTCGAAGCGCGTTGGTTTTGGCGCCCGCCGTCACCAACGCGGTCACGACAAAAGGCGGATAGGTTTTGGTCACAACGGCCAGGTGATCCATATCGGCGGCTGTCCCTAATTGAACGACACGTTCAGGCGGAATCCCAAGCGTGGCCGCCGTCTTCTCCCTCATCCGCCGAAGATAGACCTTCCCTCCGACTTCCTGATCCGTTTTGAAAATTTCGCAGGCTTTCGCCCATAAAGCGGGGTCGGCGGAGGAATTGATGATCGCTTGAACCTCCAGAAAACCGTCTTGTGTGGATAAAACGCGTCTTAATTCGGGAAACTCGATGACAAGGGTTTTTTCCCAAAGGCCGTCCCATTCACCTCGAAGAATGTAAGCTTTCGCTTGCAGGGGCTCCGGGAGCGCAAGGCTTTGCGCAAAAACCGCGGGCGAAAAAACCATCAGCCAAAGAAATACCGCGAAGAAGCGCTTCATCGAGGTCCTCCTGCCTCCTTTCCCTTAAAATTCATAAGTCAGCCCCATGTAAACCGACCGTCCCGCCCCCGGATAGCCGGCAACCGACGTCACGAAGGTGGACTGATTCGTAAAGGTGGACAGATGCGTATCATAACCTTTGTCCAAAATGTTCCGAACATCCAAGGATAAAATATAGTGTTTGAAAAACCTCTGCTCCAGCTTCAAGTCCGCCGTGAAGTAAGCCCCCAGGGTTTCAGCGACGGTCTTTGTGTCGGGATACGTGGTCGTTTCCGTCCGGTACGTGACACGCTCGCCGACATAGCGAGCCGTCGCCGTCGCCCGAAGCCCGAAATCGCTTTTATAACTCAACTCGCCTTTCCACTGGTTTTCCGGTGTCATGGCGGCGCGTCTTTTCACCATCGTGTATTGAAAATCCACCGGCCAGTAACTTTGCCTTGTGTAGGCGCGGTTTTCCTCTTGAGCGTCGGTGTATGTGTAGTTGAACGTCAACGTCAGGTCGAAGAAAGGACCGATCTTTACGCCGGCCTCAAGACCGTCGGCCTTGTAGCCGGCGAGATTGATCGGACTCCAGACGCCTAGCGAATCCGGCTCCCACTGGATTTTATCATCCACGTTCCAGCGGAAGTAAGAAAGGGACAGAAAGACTTTCCCTTTCAACAAGGACTGCTCAAGCGTCACATCGGAATGCCAGCCCACTTCCGGTTTCAAATCGGGATTGCCTTTGGTGTAATAATCGGCGGGCCAGTACAGGTCGTTGAGCGCAGGCGCGAGGAAATGCTTTCCGTGGCTGATCTTGATGGCCGTCGTCTCCAGAGGGTTGATCACCACCCCGACCAGGGGGAGATTTTCCGAGCCGAAGGCGGAATGATTTTCATGTCTGAATCCGACCAGAACTTTTCCGAATTTGAAGGGCCGGTATTCCGCCTCGGCAAAATAGCCTTGTGTGAATACATGGGCTTCGGCCGTCGTTTCGGAACCGTCGCGGGCGCCCGATGAATCCAGAGGGTAGGCGAAGTTTTTCCAGTTGAGATCCTTGTATTCAGCGCCCAAAAGAATCTTTGCGCCCTCTATCGGATAGAGGGCGCAAGAGCCGTCCACGCCGAGGACCTTGTTCGTGATCCAGTTTTCCGCACCTGATCCGTTGTAGGCATAGCGGGTGTAATTATAATTCTCCATGCGGGTGAAATAGGCTTTGACGTCGAAGCCCACCCACGTCACCGGTCTGCCTTTCGCCTCGATCATCAAATGACCGTCGCGGTCGTAACTGTGGTCCAAAAGAGAGGCGGACTCGCCGTTGTAAAATTTTTCACGTCCGATGAAATAATCCGCCGTCCCCGCCGGCGGCTTGACGCCCGGCACACCATAGTCCCGATCGATATAATCGCCGTAGAAACTGACCTCCATGGCGTCGCCCCTGTCATAGAGCAGTTTCACGGAGACGTCATTTTGCCGAAGCCAGGCGTTGTCGCGAAAGCCGCTTGTCTCCGTCCGACCCGCCGTCGCGTAATAACCGAAATCGCCCGCGACAAACTGGCCGTTTTCCGCCGCGATTCGATAGGTGTTTTGCGTTCCGTAACCCGCAGAGGCTTTGAGCGCCATTTTATCGCGCGGCGGATTTTTGGTGATGATGTTCACGGTTCCCGCCATCGCTCCCGAGCCATACAGAAGGGACCCGGCCCCTTTGATGATCTCGATCCGCTCGATCGCCTCGAGAGGAATTTTCCCGACATCGGCCACCCCCAGCGACGCGGAGGCGACATTGACCCCGTTGACCAGCACTTGGGTCGCATTCCCTTTCATTCCTCGTAAATGGATCTCCTGGGAGGCCCCACCGTAATTGCCGTATGTTTGCCAGTCAACGCCCGGCTCACCGGCCAGCAACTCGCCTACGGTTTTTGCGCCCGATTTCGCGATATCCGAACGGTCGACAATCACGACGGCGTTGGGAACGTCTTTGCGCTTTTCCGGCGTTTTCGTCGCGGTGACCACGACTTCATCCATGAGGACGGCCTCGGCGGGTTTGGCGTCCTCCGACGCGGCGCGGGCTGAGGCATTGAGATGGACGATGAAAAGGAAGCAACTGATAACAAATAGACACTTGCAAAACGACTTCATGACACTTCTCCTTTCCCCCTCGGGAATCAAAGTTATAGAGACCGGCCATAAAGTTTCCTGGCTTGCGGCGACCTACTTTCCACGCCTTCCCGACGCTTACACGTCCGTGGCCTTTTGTGGATTTCGTTCCGCTTACAGTTGCGGGGCAGCGCCGGATTTGCACCGGCTTCCTTTCCTGGCGGTCTGATATGCGCCTCTTGCGGTTCTTGACGTCCGCGACATGTCGCTTAGCATAATTTTTTATCCTGTCCAACAAAAAATTCCGGAGAAGCCGACAAAGAGTCTTCTTCCTTCGCCTGCCCGCCGATGGGCGATATCCGAGGCCTTCCGGTGATGGGGTTGATATCGACGGTGGCGCGGACTTGATACACCTTTGCGATGCTTTCTTCGGTGATGACGTCCTGAGGGCGTCCCTGAACGAGGATGCGTCCGCCGCGCATCAATATCAGACGATCGCAATAGAGCGACGCGAGATTGACGTCGTGCGTGACGGCCACAATGGTCAGATGATTCTTTCGGTTAAGCGCTTTCACAAGGTCGAAAAAATCCATCTGATGCTTGATGTCCAGAAATGCCGTCGGCTCGTCCAGAAGCAGAACCTGCGGCTCTTGGGCCAGGGCCCGAGCGATCAGGACACGCTGACGTTCCCCGCCGCTTAGCTCTTCCATAGGCCGAGCGGCAAGTGAAAGCGTGTCGGTCATGGCCATGGCGTTTCGCGCAATGCGCACGTCCGTCTCCCCCTCAAAACGCCACTTGCGTAAATGCGGCGATCGTCCCATCAAAACGACTTCCTGCACGGAAAAGGGAAACGTCGTCCGGACATCCTGAGCGACGACGGCAATGATTTTCGCCAGATCGTTTCGCCGGATAGACGCAAGCGGCACACCGTTGATGGAAACCCTTCCCTCTTGCGGCTTGAGGATTCCGTCGAGAATTTTCAAAAGGGTGGTTTTGCCCGAACCGTTGGGCCCCAAGATTCCGACGAACTCCCCTTGAGCGATCCCGCAGGTGATGTCCTTCAAGACCCATGGCTCGTCATAGTGGAATCCAATGTTGTCTAATGTCAGAAAGCTCAAGCGTTCAACGCCCCCCCCGCAGCAGATAAATGAAATAAGGCGCGCCGCACAACGCGGTGATCACACCCACCGGCAATTCCGACGGAGCCAGGATCGTCCGGGCGATCGTATCAGCCGCAATCAGGAACGCGCCTCCGAACAGGACGGACGCGGGCAACAAAAGCCGGTGGTCCGAACCCAGAAGCATCCGCATGAGGTGCGGAACGATGAGC
>CAZPTW010000348.1:0-3865 GCA_964589235.1 uncultured Smithella sp.
GGCGGATTTAGCCATCCTCTCGGTGGGAGCGGTGAATGTGCCCATTTACGCGACGAATTCGGCGGAGGAAGCCCGCTACATCATCGAGAACTCCGACGCCAAGATGTGTTTCGTGGCCGCGCAGGATCATCTGGCGAAGATTCTGCAAGTCAAGGGAAAACTGCCCGCCTTGGGCGAGGTCATCCTGTTTGATGACGCGGACAAGCCCGCGCAGGGGGTTCTCACGCTCGCCCAAGCGCTGCAAGAAGGCATGGCCGCCACCAACAAAGACGCGTTTGACAGAAGGCTTGCCCCCATCGGCATGGAGGATGTGGCGACGATCATCTACACGTCGGGAACCACCGGCCATCCCAAGGGCGTGATGCTCACACACAAAAACTTCGTCTCCAACGTCAATCAGATCAATGCGGTCGATCCGGAATTTTTAAAAGGGGATCATACTTTTTTGTCTTTTCTGCCGCTTGCCCATTCGCTGGAGCGAACGGTCGGATATTACGGCGCGATCTTTCTGGGGCACAAAGTGGCGTTTGCCGAAAGCACGGATAAATTGTTGGAGAATTTCAAAGACATTCGCCCGACGTTCCTGGTGAGCGTCCCCCGCATCTACGAAAAGGTCCATGCCGGCATCAACGCGAAACTCGCGGACGCCCCCGCCGTCAAGAAAGCCCTTTTCAATTGGGCGATGAAAGTGGCCAAAGACAACCTCCCCTACATGTGCAACGACCGGGAGAGAACCGGTTGGTTTGCCGTCAAATACGCCTTGGCCGACCGGTTGATCTTCAGCAAGCTCAAAGAGGCCTTGGGGATGGACAAACTCAAGGGCGCCGTCTCCGGCGGCGGCCCCCTGTCGGTTTCCGACGCCGAGTTTTTCCTCGGCATGGGGGTTCGGATCATCGAAGGGTTCGGTCTGACCGAAACCACGCCGGTGGTCAGCTCCAACAAGCCCAGATTTATCAAGCCCGGGACCGTCGGCCCCGCGGTGAAGGACACAACCATCAAAATCAGCGAGGTCGGCGAGATTCTCGTGCGCGGGCCGCAGGTGATGAAGGGCTATTACAAAAATGAAGCCGCCACAAAAGAGGTTTTCACGCCGGATGGCTTCTTCAGGACCGGCGATATCGGCGAGATCGACCGGGATGGGTTTCTGAAAATCACGGGGCGCATCAAGGATATTATTGTCACCTCGGGCGGCAAGAATATTTCACCGCAGAACATCGAGAACACGTTGCTGATATCTCCGTATATCGAACAGGTGGCGGTCATCGGCGATAACCGGAAGTACCTGTCCGCCCTGATCGTCCCCGCTTTTGCGACGTTGGAGAGTTATGCCAAGGGGCAAAATATCGCTTTCGCGAACCGTCAGGAGCTCATCGGACACCCCGACATCATCGCGCTTTATGAAAAAGATATCGCAACGCTCATGAAAGACTATGGACGTGTGGAGCAAATCAAGAGGTTTTGCCTGCTGGACAAGGAATGGTCTCAGGACACAGGGGAGCTGACGCCGACGATGAAACTGAAGCGGGCCGTCATCATGAAAAAGTACGCCAAAGAGATCGAAGGCATGTACCCCCCGGAGTAAAGGGCGACTTTTTTCCGACCCGTCCCGAGGGCAAATCACCTAAACGACGGTTGCCTTAAAAAGGGACGGGCTGTGATTCGCCGGACGGTGCCGCTTCTTTCAGCAAAGCGGCATAAGGGCAAGGTTCGTTTTTTTGGGCATAGACACAATTGCGGTTACACGGGGTGATATGAATGGTGACCTCGCTTTCGGGCAGGTTCGCGCGGATGTCGTGCTTCAAGGCGTCCGCGACGTGATGGGCGTGTCGGACGGAGAGGTGTTCCGGCATGACCAGATGAATATCCACGAACTGAATTCTTCCGGCGGATCTCGTCCGGATGCTTTTGAAGTCGCAATACCGCTCATAGTGGCGCGCCAGCGCCTTGAGGACATCCATCTGGCTCGGCTCGTCGATCGAGGCGTCCAAGAGCTTCAGGTAAGCTTCTTTCAGAAGCCTGGCGGACGGGACGGCGATGGCGGCGCTGACCAGAAGGGTGGCGATGGGATCGACGTAAACGGCCCATCGCGCCAAGCCCGCAAAGGGCAATGCAAGCACGACAGCGAAAGAGAGGGTGATGGTGAGAGAGATAAACCCCTCCAAACGAAAGTGAATGCCTTCCGCCCGAAGCGCGGGGGACGCGTTTTTCCCCGCCAGTTTCAAAATGAAGGACGCGCCCCAAAAATTGATGATTACGCCCAGCGAACTCCCGATCAGACCAACAAGGGGTGAATGCGTTTGTCCCGGGTTCACCAGATGCGCGAGGGCTTGAACGGACATGGCCAGCGCCAGGCGATCATGACAATCCCCTCAACGGCTTCGGTCACATTTTCAATTTTACCGTAGCCGTAGTTATGAAAGATGTCGGCGGGCTTGTCCGATGTTTTGATGGCATAGTAGAGAATGCCGGAAACGCCCAGGGCGATGACCGAAATGCCCAAATCCGCGGCCACGGCCAGCGACTGAACAATCAGAAGCGTCACCGCCTTGATGCCGAAGAGAATGATATTGCTCACCAGGCTGACCTTGACCGCCTGCATCATGCCGTCATTTTTCTTCATGTCTGACTCTTCATTTTTCCCTTGATGGTTTGTCGCCTCGCGTCCGTCGGTCTTTTCCTTTTTCCTTCGTCCCTATCGATATTCTCTCCTGAGCTGGTCCAGCATGGCCTGGGTGAGTTTCTCCGTTTTGCGAAGCTCGGCGAATTTGTCGAGCAGGTCGTCAGGGGTAAGACCGACTTTTTCCGAGGCGGGGATATCGTCGATGATTTGACCCTGGTGCATCATGAGCGTCCGGTCGCCCAAATCCAGCGCCTGCTGCATGCTGTGTGTCACCATGAACGTGGTCAGGCGCTCGCTTTCGACCAAGGATTGGGTCAGCCGAATGATCTGCTCGGCGGATTTGGGATCGAGCGCGGCGGTGTGTTCATCCAACAGCAACACATCGGGTCTCCGAATCACGGCCATCAGAAGGCTGATCGCCTGGCGTTGCCCGCCGGAGAGCGATCCGATGATATGGTCCATGCGGTGTTCCAGCTGCATGTCCAACCGTCGGATCTGTTCCGCGAAAAAGGCCAGGCGGTCGCCGGAAAGCCCCAGCCGCAGATGACGCCGTCGGCCCCTCAGCGACGCGATCAAGAGATTTTCGGCGATGGTCATGTCCGGCGCGGTTCCCATAAACGGGTTTTGAAAAACCCGCGCGATCTGTTTGGCGCGCTGGTAATCCTTCTGCCCTGTGACGTCTTTGCCTTTCAGGAAGACGGTTCCTGAATCCGGCGCGACCGTGCCCGCCAGGACGTTGAGAAGGGTGGATTTTCCGGACCCGTTGGTGCCGATGATGGTGACGAATTCGCCTTCGGCGATATCCAGGTTGACGCCGCGCAGCGCGTAGACCTCGTCATGCGTGTGTGGATTGAACGTTTTGTGGATGTCGCGCAGGCGGATCATCCTTTCACCTCCTGATCACCGATGCTTTTTTCAAAAAAATCTCCGGAAGAGTGACGCCGTAACGTCGGGCCAGCCCCAGATGAATCCCCACGGCTTCAGGGGCGTACTCGCGAATCGGGATATTTTTGGGAGACTCGCCGCCGATCACGCGGATGGCGGTTTTCGCGGTCTCGCGTCCCACCTGGTAGTAGTCCGCGCCGATGCCGAAGAAGGCTCCTCGGTTCACATCGGAGGGGTCATTGGTGAAGTAGGGGATTTGATGACGTTCGAGAATCCGTGCCACGGTGGAAAGCGCCAAAATCACGGTGTTGTCGCCGGAGGTGAAAAAGAGATCGATGCCGGAGGCGGCAAGCGCCGTGA
>CAZPTW010000349.1:0-3860 GCA_964589235.1 uncultured Smithella sp.
GTGAAAAGGCCAAGCGCGGCGCATCCGTCATGCAGACCCAGGATCAGCCAGAAAATCAAGCCGATGAGAAAGACCGTTTTGTAACGCGGGTCGGGGGGGCGATGCGTCAGCCAAAGTATCACCGCCGCGCAGGCGGCGCCGGCGATATAAAAGATGAAAAGCGGTCCCAAGGGCCCCAGCGCCGATTCAACGAAAGGGGTCTTCATCGCCAGAAAGCGCCGCTCGACAAACTGGTCGGCGACGATGAGGGGTGTCCCCCACAGCAAAACCATCAAGATCAGATGAAAAGTGCCGGCCAAAAGATGATACGTTTTCCCGTTGAGATTGAAATAGGCAAAGCTCAAGCCATAGAGGGAATGAATGATCAAAACATGGGCGGCCAATTCCAGAACGCCGCCGAAATGATTCACGGGACCGGCCGGCGCATTGTATTCCAAGAAAACACCTACCGCGTAAAGCATGCCGGAAAATGACAAGGCGGCCCCCCAGATATACCAAGGCACGCGGGGTTTTTTTAAGGCGAAGACGAGTTGGAATACGGACAGGATCGCAGCCAGAACAAAGACGGAGGCCGTTCCCGCCGATTGAAGTACTATCCGCTCCATCAGAATCGATCCATGCCCCCCCTTGCATAAACGGGATTTGTTCGGTGTTTCCTTCTCCGGATGAAAGCGCGCGACGCCCAAACCATCAAAACCAAAAGCCATAAAACGGCCACCGGTCCCGCGGCCATCCAGAGAAAGGCGATCGCGACGATCGGTGTCAAGAGGATGGAGACGACCAGGCGCAGGCTTTTGCTTTGAGCGATGATTCCCGCCAGTGGCGGACTGACTGTGTAATAAAAATTCACCAACGCTTTGCCGGCGGCGCATTTGAGGAGGACGCCGTCGCGAAACCGGCGAAGCGTTCGCACAGAGGGATCGAAATCAGAACCGAAAGCCGCCGTGGCGATAAAGCAGCCACCCCCGCCCCCTCCGTCGGCCGAGGCGATGGATCCATACCGCTCGAAATAGCGCGCCCGCGCGGGGTTGTTTTTCGTCACGGAAAGATCATGCTCCGGTCCGATCACCGGCGGTTCATCCAAAATCGACCACCAGGAAGGCAGAACCGAAGGAAGGCCGGTGAGATAATAGGAGAGGGTCGGAAGGCTTTTGGTGCCTACAGGTTGCAATCCCTCCGCTTTTGTCATGTTGCCGTAAGTGAAGTGATCCGTTGCCTCGAAATGATAGCCGTTGCCGACCGCGATTTGGGCCGCGGTTCCGCCTTGAAAAAGTTCGTTTCCGATGACATTTTGGCTGGAGGCGCCCGGATCTGTCATGTTGAACCCGCACTTTTCCGCGCGATTGCGGAAAAACATGTTCAACGGGCCGTTGATACCGTCATGGGAATCGTCGATCCAGATATGTTCGACGATATTTCCTTCAAACAGGTTCGCGTAGGGATAGTTTCCGTGCAGGCAGATATCGCCCGCCCAGGAGGGATGCGAATCGCTTTTCGTATCCCGGGAATAGTTATAGCCGATTACATTCCCGTTGGCGCCCGATTGGAGAAGAATGGAATGGCGCAGCTGTCTGAAGATATTGTTTTCAATCAGGCACTCGCCGCTTCGCGACTGAATTTTGACGCCGTAGCCCGAACCACCATCGTCATATTCATGGGCATCTTCCAGATAACAGCCGTGAATCGTGATTTGTGTGCTGAGGTCCAAAGCGATATGACTGCCGAAGGCTTTATAGCTGTGCACGTTGCGGACAAAACCTTGGGCGGCGCAGGAAAAATGAATCGTGTACTGATTGTTCCGACTGGCATTGTCGCCGGCCAAAAGGCGTTCCAGTTTGAGATTTTCCACGCCGCTTCCGAGATTCGGGAAAATTTTCCGGACCTGAGGCTGACGAGAGAGAGGGTAATCGTGGCGCAGGGGCCGCTCCAGGGACAGAATGTTTCCCGAGACGGCGGTGATCCGAATGATTTGCCCTGCCGCGTCGGCCGCCCAGGCGTCGGTGATGTTCCAGGAAACATCGTTTTCTTGCCGAAGCACCGCATAGTCTCCACTTTCAAAAGCCGAGGCGTCGGCGACGGCGATTGTTTTGGCGGAGATTGAGGCGGGGACGGAAAGAGTCACCCAAGGTCCCGTTTCCGTACCGTAAATTCGGATGGCATGCTCCACGAAATCGAAACGCAAAATAGATGCTGTATCGCTTGACCCGCGAAGAATCGTCCGGGACGGCAGGGAAATCGGCGACGCCATCCGGTAAGTTCCTGCCGGGAAATAGATCACCCCCGGTGATCCGGCAAGCTTTGCAAGGGCGGCGATAACAGCCGGATGGTCATCGGTCTTGCCATCACCTTTGGCGCCGAAATCTTTAACATTGGCATAGCCACTATAAGTGGTGGTGCTTTCCGGGCATCCGGCGTTTTGCCAGGCATCGATGAAAAGACGACAGGAAGGAATCGTTTGGCCTGGTGCTGTCTGTGATGTGAAAAGTGCGGCAACGACGACGATCAAAAGACTCCCGAAGTGAAAGTAAAAGGTCCGTTTTTTCAAGCGCATCGGTGGTATCATCCCACGGGGATCCGCAACCGCTTCCGAATCAGCCGGCAGTCAAAAAAATCCCCATAAAAAAACAAACAGATTGGTTGCCTGCAGCGCGTTGGGTCCATGATCGAAAAAAATTTCCATGATGATGTCCCGTCTATCTATCGGCCCGTTGTCATACAAACTTAAAAAAATAAACGGAATTTCAAAGGAAAATTCATTTTCCGTCCTTTGACCGTTGACACGGATGCCTCGATGGATTATGTATCAAAAAAAAAGTATGTATCAGAAAAGAAAGGAGGTGGAAGTGTGGCCAAGAAAATCACAATCAGTGTTCCAGACGACCTTTATGAAAAAATGAAAGCCTGGAAAAACTCGTTGAATTTTTCGAGGGTTTTTCAAAACGCCATCTTGAGCATGATTCAAAAAAAGGAAGTCTTGTCATCAAAAATCCGAAATGAAATCGATTGGTCCTCTGTCGTGGCCCGACTGAAGAAAGAAAAAATAGACTATGAATTCAATATCATGGAATGGGGGAGAAAAGACGGTCTGGAATGGTGTAAAACCGCCCATTACACCGAACTTCAATATGCGCTCGTCTGGTCGCCCTGCCAAAATCCCGTTCAAGACGAACAGCTGGGCGATTATTTTTCCGAGATGTTTGAAAAATACAGACGGCGCATTGCGGCGACGGGACAAAAGGCGCAGGATTGGATTTCTGATTTTTCCGATCGGTACTTGAAAGGCTGGAAAGAGGGGGTTGAATTGTTCTGGGAAGAAGTCAAAGACAAGTTGTAGAAAGCGTTCTGAAAATGAAAGGGGATCATATTGGGGAGGGGTGATATGGGACTGGTCAATACCGCCAAGGATTATATCGACGAATATAGGCAAAGATATCTACAAGACAGGCGAAAATTTTTATATCAACTGAGAATGTGGGTCGGGAAAAAAGAAAACCGTCTCTTTCGCGTCGTCTATGGACTCTATAAATGGCTCTTCATTCTTCCCTTGCTTGCGCTGTCGACACTGATTTGCGGAATCCTCGCCATGGTCACGACGCTTGTCGTCAATCAGCGCATCGGCAGCCTTTTCGGCGTGATTTGGGCCAGAATCAACAGCTTTTTCACGCCGATGACCGTCGAGGTCATTGGAAGGGAAAATATCAATCCCGGCTCGTCCTATGTCATCTGCGCCAATCATCAAAGCCACTATGACATCTATGTTCTTTACGGTTGGCTGGGGGTTGATTTCAAATGGGTCATGAAAAAAGGCTCTTCCGACTTTTTAGTACAAGAAAAGCAGGATAACAACCAGTAATATAATG
>CAZPTW010000350.1:0-720 GCA_964589235.1 uncultured Smithella sp.
GCGCCGGCTGTCCGCATCGCGCGTCGTTTTGGAGCATCCACAACGCGATCGCGCTCGACGGCCGGAAAGGATTTGTCTGCGGGGACATCGGTTGTTATTCGATGGCGGCGCTGTCCCCGGCAACCGGTTATCATACCATGCCCACCTTGCATTCGATGGGGTCTGGGACGGGACTGGCCAGCGGTTTCGCCAAACTTGCCCAATTTGGAATGGATCAGCCCATCTTGACCGTCTGCGGCGACTCGACGTTTTATCATGCCGTGATTCCGGCGCTGATCAATGCCCGACATAACCAGGCCGACATCACGTTTATCTTTTTGGATAACGCCGGGACCGCCATGACGGGTTTTCAGCCTCATCCCGGCCGAGCCTCCGGCGCCCTGGGCGAAACTCTGCCCGCGGTGGATATTGCCGCCATCTGTGAGGCCATCGGTGCCAAAGTGGCCGTTTCCGATCCCTTTGATGTCGTCGAGACAAAAGAAATATTGACAAGATTTCTTGCCGAAAAGGGGGCGCTCAAGGTGCTGATTCTGCGCCAGGCCTGCGCGCTCAGTCCGCAAAAAAAAGGGAAAAAACAATACGATGTTCGAGTCGATGAAGCCTTGTGCTTGGGAGACGCCTGCGGCTGCAATCGCTTGTGCACCCGCATTTTCCGATGTCCGGCGCTGACTTGGAATCGGGACAAAAAGAAAGCCCAGGTGGACGACGTCATTTGCGCGG
>CAZPTW010000350.1:730-3856 GCA_964589235.1 uncultured Smithella sp.
GCATCGATCTGTCCTCAAAACGCCATTTCGAAAGTGCAAGGGGCGGTGGCCAACCCGTCCCCGCGAGGGAGTGAATGAAAAGAGAACCGCTCAGAACAACTCATAACGTCATATTGACCGGCGTGGGCGGCCAGGGCAATGTCATGGCGTCGCGCGTGCTGGCCGGAATGCTTGTGGATGCAGGGTATGTCGTCACGATCGGCGAAACGTTCGGCATGTCCCAGCGGGGGGGATCGGTCATGAGCCACCTTCGAATATCCCCAGACGACGTGAAAAGCCCGCAGATTCCCAAAGGCATGGCGAATGTGATTGTCGGTTTGGAGCCGCTCGAGGCCCTGCGCGTTTTGACGGTGTACGGCAATCCCCGGGTTTGCGTTTTGTCCAATTCCCGTCCGGTTTATCCCATCGGCGTGATTACCGGCGAGCTTGTCTATCCGTCCAAGACCACGCTTGAAGACGCGTATCGAAAGTTGTCGGATCGTTTTTGGCTGATCGATGCGACGTCGGCGGCTCTGGCGATGGGCAATCCGGTTTTGAGCAACATCGTCATGATCGGGGCTTTGGCGCAAAGCAATCTTTTGCCGATCAACCGGCGCATGTTTGAAAAGGAAATCCGCAAAACGCTCGCGAAGGATAAATTCGATGCGAATATGATGGCCTTTGATGAAGGCGCCGCGATGCTGCAGGCGAAATAATAGTTGACGGCTTCGCTGTCGAGCTTATATGACAAATTGAAACTTTTTCTGAGGTGATTTTTCATGGCAGATATTTATTCGGCGATTCAAGTCAGTGATCATGTCTATTGGGTCGGCGCCATCGACTGGTCCATCCGCGATTTTCACGGTTATATGACCCCGCATGGCAGCACGTACAACGCGTATTTGGTCTTAGCGGACAAAATCACGCTGATCGACACGGTGAAAGCGCCCTTCAAAGATGAAATGATGGCGCGTATCGCCTCGGTGGTGGATCCCTCCAAGATCGACTATATCATCTCCAACCATTCCGAGATGGATCATTCCGGCTGTCTTTTCGACGTGGCGGCGGAGATCAAGCCGCAGAAAGTGTACGCCTCCGCCATGGGCGTGAAAAATCTCAAAGACATTTTTCATTCGGATGACGTCGTTGAGGCGGTCAAAGACGGAGAGACGCTGTCTTTGGGAAATATGGAGTTGACGTTCATGGAAACCCGGATGATTCATTGGCCGGATTCTATGTTCACCTATCTGGAAAAGGACCAACTTCTTTTTTCCCAAGACGCCTTCGGCATGCATTTGGCCACGTTCGAACGTTTTGTCGATGAGCTGCCGATGGAGATGATCCGCTACGAGGCGGCCACGTACTATGCCAATATTGTGCTGCCTTATTCCCCCGTGGTGCTCAAAACGCTCGAAAAAGTCTCCGCGAGCGGCTGGAAGATCAAGATTTTTGCGCCGGACCACGGGCCGATCTGGCGAAAGGACATTGGGGTCATTTTGGATCTGTACAAGACATGGGCTCTGCAGAAAGCGGTCAACAAGGCGGTTGTCGTTTACGCGACCATGTGGCATTCCACGGAAAAAATGGCCAAAGCGATCGCCGAGTCTCTCGCGCAGGCCGGTGTGCGGGTGAAGATTCTCTCGATGAACGAGATCCATCGCAGTGAAGTGATCTACGAATTGCTGGAAGCCGGGGCGCTCATTGTCGGATCGCCGACGCTCAACAACAACATGCTGCCGCAGATGGCGGATGTGATGACGTATATCAAAGGCCTGAAACCCGCCAATCTGATCGGCGCGGTTTTCGGGTCTTATGGGTGGAGCGGCGAATCGGTCAGGGACCTCGAAGCCATTCTCAAAGAAATGAAAGTGGACAGGGTCGCCGAGACGGTGTCCGTCAAACACGCGCCGGACAAAGAGGCGTTGGCGCGATGTCATGAAATGGGCCGACAGGTGGCTGCGGAGCTTCAAAAAAGATTGTCCGTTTGAATATCCCCCCTCAAGGAGGTTGAATGATGAAAAAGTATGTGTGCGGTGTGTGCGGCTATGAATACGACCCGGCCAAAGGAGATCCGGAAAACGGCGTTCCCAAGGGAACGGAGTTTCGCGATCTGCCGGAAGACTGGACCTGCCCGGTTTGCGGGGCGGATAAAAGCGAGTTTGCGCCGGCTTGATAGTTAAAAAAGGAGATGATCTATGGATGATACCATTCGCGACGCCCTGATGCAGGCTTATACCGGTGAAGCAAAAGCCGTTTTGCGATTGAAACTTTATGCCGACAAAGCCGATGCCGAAGGCTACAAACAAATTGCGCGTCTTTTCCGGGTCATCGCTTTCTCCGAAGAAATTCACGGCAAGCGCGCGCTCAAAGTGCTCAAAGAAATCAAAACGACCGAAGAAAATCTCGCCGCCAGTTTCGAGTCGGAAAAAGCGGTTGCGGAGGTCGCCTACGACCGTTTTGTCAAAATGGCGGAAGCGTCCGGCGACAAAGCGGCGCTTTTGCATTTCAGCCAGAGCCGGGATGTCGAGGAAACGCACGCCAATCTCTACAAACAGGCCATGAACCATTTCATGGAGGAACGCGAGACGGTCTATTATGTCTGCAAAGTCTGCGGCTATGTCTCAGACGGCATCTTGCCGGATGAATGTCCGATTTGCGCGGCGAAAAAAGACCAGTTCGAGACATTCGCTCCATGAGCCTCTGTGGAATGGTCAAAACGGAGCAGGAGACGTCATGTTGAGGTACCGCGTTTTGGGGGTCTTGCTTGCCGTGTGGCTGGTGGGGGTCCCCCTGAAAGCTCTTTGCCAGGAAAAGCCCCTGTGGGAGTTGGGCGTCGGAGCCGGTTTCCTGTTGATGCCCGATTATCGCGGTTCGGATAAGACCCGCGCGTATGTTCTGCCTTATCCCTATGCGGTCTATCGCGGCAACATTTTCAGAATGGAAGACAAAAGAATATCCGCCAGGCTTTTCTCGACGGATCGGATCCTGCTCGATGCCAGTGGCTATGGGGCGGTCCCCGTCCGTAGTGACGACAACGATGCGCGCCGGGGGATGCCGGATTTGGATCCGACCTTCGAGTTGGGGCCCGCGCTGCGGCTGAAAGTGGCTCAATCCAAAGAAGGAAAGTATAAGGTGGGGGTGTCGTTT
>CAZPTW010000351.1:0-3855 GCA_964589235.1 uncultured Smithella sp.
GCCACCCCCAACGATGTCGGAGGACGTCACCCCCTGCTTTACAAGAAACTGGCCAAAAAAACCGGGATGAACATTATCTGTTCGACGGGGTTGTATACGGAACATGAAGGATCTCCCGCGTACTTCAAGACCCGTCAGGACTGGTACAAGACAGACATCGCCAAAATGATGGCTGAATTATTTATCAAGGAAATCACGGAAGGTATCGGCAAGACCGGCGTGAGGGCGGGGGTCATCAAATGCGGGACCAGCGGCGGGGGGAAAATATCGAATTATGAAACCGCCGTGCTCAAAGCGGCGGCCGCCGCTCAGAAAGCCACCGGCGTTCCGATCATCACCCATACGGAGGGTCCGTTAGGCGGCGTGGAACAGGCGGAGCTTTTGATCGCGGAAGGCGCGGACCCAAAAAAGATCATGATCGGGCATGTTTCTAATTCCAGGGATATTGAATACCACAAGGCGATTTTGGCCAAGGGCGTTTACATCGCCTTTGACCGCATCGGTTTGGATGTCTTCACGCCGACCGATGTCAATGTCCAAAACATCGCCGACCTGTGCAAAGCGGGGTACGCCGACAGAATCATGCTTTCCCACGATACGGTCAACGTTTGGCTGGGGCGTCCCTATGAACCGCCGGAACCGGTTTTAAAAGCACTGGCCAACTGGCGTATCGATCACATTTCGACAAACGTGATTCCCGCTTTGAAAGCCAAAGGGGTGACGGACGAACAGATCAAAATCATGATGGTGGAAAACCCGAAGAAGTTGTTTTTGGGTAAATAGATCATCATTGGAATGGATGGGGGAAACTCACGGCGCGGGCGTGTCTTCAATCGATGGACACACCGCGCGTCTTTTTGTCCCTCGGGGTGTTTTTTTTCGTCGGATCCTGACGCAAGCCATCGGTGTCCGAGCCGTCGACGGTGATTGACTTGGCCGCCGCAAGCCGACGACAATTCTGCCCCGCGGTGACTGGAAGGTCAGGAGGAAACCAAACACGGGAGGAGGGCTACTTTTTCAACGCCTCTCGGATTTTCGGGCCGAGCTCTTTGAGGGAAAAAGGTTTCTGGATAAACTGTACTTCCTCTTCGAGGACGCCTCGGATGGCTATCACATCAGCGGGATAACCGGACATAAACAGGGTTTTGATATCGGGATGGATCTCTCGAATGTGTTCCATCAGTTCACGGCCGTTCATGCCGGGCATGACGACGTCCGTGAGCACCAGGTCGATGGTTTCGCCGCTTTTCCCCGCGATCTGCAAGGCTTCCTGTGGATCGTTCGCCGTAAGCACCAGATAACCCAGTTTTTCGAGCATCAGCAGACACATGTCCCGGATGGCCGGTTCGTCTTCCACCAAAAGGATCGTTTCTCCCGCTGCAAGCGGCGTCTCCGGTCCCTTCGTTGAGCTCAATGGTTCTTTCTCGCTTCCCGCGTGGCAGGGCAAATAAATTTGAAACGTCGTTCCCTGTCCCGGTTCGCTGAAGACTTTCACAAATCCGTTGTTTTGTTGGACAATGCCGTAAACGGTCGCCAACCCCAATCCCGTTCCCTGAGCGGCGCCTTTTGTCGTGAAGAAAGGTTCAAAGATGTGTTCCAGCGTATCACGGCTCATCCCGCAGCCATTGTCGCTCACGCCCAGCATAACAAACTTGCCCAGACGATCATTGAAAAGATCCGTCCGATTCGCTTCTTCAAAAATCACCGCCCGCGTTTCGATGACGATTTTTCCCACGCCGCCGATGGCGTCGCGGGAATTGACACAGAGGTTGACCAATATTTGTTCGATTTGCGATGGGTCGACTTTGACAGGGGACAGTTTAGACCCCGGATGCCAGGAAATCTCGATGTCCTCGCCGATGAGGTGGCGCAGCATGTTGAAGGTGCTTTCGATGGTCGCGTTGATATCGACGATTTTGGGGGAGATGGTCTGTTTGCGGGCAAACGCGAGCAGTTGTCTTGTGATATCGGCCGACCGTTTGGCGGCGTTTTGGATCTGCCGAAGTTTGTCGTGCAGCGGGGCCGATGTGGGGACTTCCATGAGCGCGAGTTCAGTGTAACCTAAAATGACGCTTAACATATTGTTGTAGTCGTGTGCGACGCCGCCGGCGAGCCGCCCGACGGATTCCATCTTTTGGGCCTGGGTGAGCTGGTCTTGAAGTTTTTTTCTTTCCGCTTCCGCCTTTTTGACATCCGAGAGATCCCGAAACTCCACTGAACGCACCCATTGGCCTTTGTAGGGGATATTTCGCGCCTCGATGCGAAGGGGATATTCGGTTTTGTCTTTGCGAAGCCCCACCGATTCATAGGGTTTTTCATAACCGGAGAGGATATTTTTCATGACTTGCCCCCTGGCGTGTTCGGCGATCAGCAAAAGTCCGTCCATCCCGATGAGTTCCTCTTGGCTATAGCCGGTCATCTCCGACAGACCTTGATTGCAATCCAAAATCAGCCCTTTGTCGTGAATGGCGATGCCGCCGAACGAGGCGTTGTGCAGGGCTTTGAATCTGGCTTCACTTTCGCGAAGATTTTGTTCGGCTTGTTTACGCTCCATGATGTCGTGATAGTTGCCCAAGAGTCCGTTGATCTCCGGATCGTCCAAGAAATTGCTGCCTGTGAATTCGATCCAACGGTAGGTGCCGTCCTTGCACTTATATCGAAGTTCCAGGGTTCCGACCGCGTGGGGCCTTTTCAAAAGATCGATGAAAAAACGTTGCGCCGAGGGGAGATCCTCCGGGTGCACATTTTCCCACGTGCTCGCACCGACGACATCTTCCGGTTTCCAGCCGAACATTTTCTCGATGTTGGGGCTTTTGTAGCGGTTGACGCCGTCCCTGTCGATGATGACGATGACATCTCCGATGTTGGCAAGCAGTTTACGCTGCAGCGCCTCGCTTTTTTCGAGCGCAAGCTCCGCCTGCTTGCGTTCGTCGATGCCGACGATCGATCCAATCACCGTCTCTCCATCCGGAAGAAGCGCTGAAGACGCCAACACCCACATGGGTTTTCCATCGCGGCGATACACTTTGGTCTCGTAATCCGTCACAAAACCCTTTTCTTTGAGTGTCGTGTAATACTCGTCGCGAGCTTTCGGATCCACCCACGCATCCACAGTGTTCAAATCCGAGACGCATTCTTCGATGCTGGCGTAGCCCGCCATTTCGGCGTATTTCGGGTTAATCTCCAAGAGCCGGCCATCGACGTGCCGTCGGAATAGGGCGACTTGCGTCTTGTCGAACAGGATTCGATATCTTTCTTCGCACGCCTTGAGCTCTTTTTGGGTTTGTCTCAGATCCGTGATATCGACCATGACCACGGTGATGCCTGACGGCTTGTCTTTGTCCCCCTTCCAAGGCATGCGCCGGGATATCACCGTTCGTGTTCCCTTCGGGGTTTCCAGGATGTCTTCCTGTTCCAAAGCGCCGCTGGAAGCGGCCGCGGCCAGGTCATGATCACGAAGGGATCGGGCGGCTTCTTTTCCGAAGAGGTCAAGATCGGTTTTGCCGCAAACAGTCTCGTTTGTCAGTCCGGTGGCGAGTTCCCAGGCGCGGTTGACTCGGACATATCGACCTTCAGCGTCTTTGTGAACGATCAGGATCCTGGAATGTTCGATCGAGAAGTTGTCGGGGAAGATCGTCTCCGAAAATGAACCGATACCCACGGAAGTTTCCGGCGCTTCATAGGTGGATCGTTTTGACATGCCGTATCCCTTCCCAAGGGGCGTTGAGGGTTCTTTCAGGTCATTTAATCTTTTTTCATTATAGAAAATGTGACATGGCGTGTCAAGGAGATGTGTCGGGACCGAATTGCCTCAAATAAAATGTTACCGAAGGAGGAGATAAAAGAAAGTACGTT
>CAZPTW010000352.1:0-3838 GCA_964589235.1 uncultured Smithella sp.
CCACGGCGATCCGCGCCACCGGCGTCGGCACAACCATGGGTTGGGGCCGGCTGGGGTCCATTCTCGGTCCCGTCGTCGGCACGGTCTTCGTCACCCTCCAGTTTCCGATCGCCGTGGATTTCTTCGTGGCGGCGTTACCCATCTTTATGGCGGCTCTCTTCATTTACATCGTCGGCCGCATCCCGAAAAGGTTTTAATCCTTCGACGATACAGAGGTGAGAACCCCCTCAGTCATCGCCTATGCTCCGTTTTTCCCCAGATCGCGCCATGCAAAAATCTGGTATAATGATATGTCAATTGACACGAGGCGCCATGGATGGCCTCAAGGAGACCCGTTATTTTTCACCTCTGGTCTCCATCCGGAAATGAAAAAATGGTGCATACTGGCACGAAACTGGCATTGTTTGACGCTTAAATTGAATTTCAATGGTTTCTAGGAGGTACCGAGATGATCAAAAAGAAGTTAGTTGTTTTGTTTTTCACGCTAGGTCTCGTCGGGTTGGGTTTTACGCCGACTCTCGCCCAGACAATGTCGGCGGATATCGTCGTCGTTGGAGCGGGGGCGGCAGGGCTTTCCGCCGCGGTAGCGGCCTCTGAGGGCAAGGCAAAAGTCATCGTTTTGGAAAAAACCCAGGCGATCGGCGGCACCACCAACTACTCCGAAGGCGTTTTCGCCGTGGAGAGCCGTCTGCAGCGTGAGAAGAATATCAATTACACGCGAGACTGGGCCTTCAAGTACATGATGGACTTCACCCATTGGAGGGCCAACGCCAGACTCGCCCGGGCGTTTATCGACAAATCCGCCGATACCATCGACTGGCTGGAAAAACAGGGCGTTAAATTCAAAGAGCCGGCAGCCAATTACCCAGGAGGCTACATGACCTGGCATATTATCGACGGGCGCGGCAAAGCGCTTGCACAAGCCCTATATGCCAAAGCGCAGGAAAAAGGAGTCACAGTGCTCATGAAAACCATCGGCAAAGAGCTCATCCAGGACAGCAAAGGCCGGATCATCGGCATCAAGGCTCTGGCGGATGGCAAAGAAATCAAAATCGACGCCAAAGCCGTGATTATCGCCACCGGAGGCTACATCAACAATAAAGACATGTTGGCGAAATACACGGCATTCGGCCCGGACATCGTTCCGGTCGGCAGCAAGGATAAAACCGGCGAAGGCATCCAAATGGCCTGGGCGGCGGGCGCCGACTCCTTCGGGACCGACGTGCTTCAGCTTTACCGGCCCGGCATTCCAGGGGAAGGCCCCGAGTCTCATTTGAACGCGCCGGCCAGACAACCCTATCTTTGGGTCAATCAACTGGGTGATCGATTTTGTGACGAGAGCATCATTTTCTCCTGGCCCTACGCGGGCAACGCTTTAGCCAATCAACCGGGCCGTGTGATGTATGTGATCTTCGATGAAAACACCAAGAAGTACATGATGGAAAAAGGGATCGACGTCGGCGTGGGCGTGATGGTCCCCGTCGCCACCAAATTGACCCGTCTGGATGCCGATATTCAACGGGGCATCGACAAAGGATTTGTCTTCGTCGCGTCGTCCATCAAAGAGTTGGCTCACAAAATCAAGGTGGATGCCAAACGTCTTCAGGCCACCATCGACGAGTACAACCAAATGGCCGACCAGCGCCAGGACACCTTGTTTGTGAAAGATCCCAAATACATTCAGCCGGTCCGAACACCGAAGTTCTACGCGATGAAAGCGGTTCCCTTCGCCCTGGGCACGTTGGGCGGCATCAAGATCAACCACAAAACAGAAGTGCTCAACAAAAACCAGGAGGTTATCCCCGGCCTGTACGCCGCCGGCAACGACGCAGGGGGTCTCTACGGTGACAGCTACGATGTCGTTCTCGCGGGCAGCACCTTGGGATTCGCGGTCAACTCCGGCCGTATCGCCGGTGAAAACGCATTGAAATACGTTCAATAATCGCTCGATTCGCTCAGTCGGTGGGGAAAACGGAAGGTTTCGTCTCCTCACCGACTGTTCTCATCAAAGACAGCCGCTCCAAAATCATCGCCCGGGAGGATGGATATACCTCACGCAGTAACCATGCTGACAATTTTCGAATGGATATAATGTTCGAATGCGTTGATCCAATAACGGATACCTCGACCGCATCGGCCGCCCATCGATGGCATAAGACCAGTAGGTGCTCGAGTAGACCACGGCGGCGGGACGGGCCGCCTCGAGGCAACCAATCAGCTCCTCCTCAAATTTTCTGTCCGCATAGATGATATATGAAAAACGGCTGCAGGCGGGAAGATCGGCCAAAGCGTTGATGATCCCGCTATTGGTCATATCGAAAACACAGCGGGTGTCGCTCCGGACAAGCTGGTCGGCGACCCATTTCATGGGTTCCTTGGCCAGTCTTTCATTGCGTGGAGGCTCGAAAATATGCATGCCCCATTGATAATGCCCCTTGAGACCGTGATGAACGACATCGGAAATCACCACGATGAAACAAATCGCTAAAATCAAAAGAACCCATTTTCGGGTTTTTTCCCTCGAGAACCCCCACGGATCTATCAAGGACACCAGAAAAAGAACAATAAACCACATATATCGTTCGTCAAAATAAACAGCCACAGAAGCCGTCAGGGCGGTCATGATCCCTAAAATGAGGACCTCACGCCTGGTCGATTTGCCCGACGATGCTCCCCGGACAGAATGCCAGAAGGAAAGCCCAATCAGGAAGGCCATCAATCCCATTCGAATATGGTGAAAGTCAGCCCGGTTTGTGCCGATCTGGAAATAAAAAATGGACAAAAACAAAAGCAGGCAGATATGGGCCGCCGTTGTCAACGTTCTTTCTTCTTTTGTCCATCGAAGGATCGACAGGGCGCTTGCGCCGACAAGCATCAACCCCATGTAAAGGGATAAAATCACGGGATCTCTTTGGAGGCCGTATCCCCATTGATAGGAGGTTTTCGCCAAAATGACCAGATTGCCGATGTAATGATTCAGAGACAAAACCGGGTGCACAAACGACACAAATAAAACGGTAACGCCGTAGACCCCCACGGGCAATAGAAAACGCCTGTCCTTGAAAGCGAGCATCAACAAAGCTGCGCCGACCGAAATCGTGCCGGCTATGCCCCGGTTGGTCGACCAAAAAAAGTTGAAAGCGCCCGCCAGCCCCAGCAGGATCAAAACCGTGATCGGAGGTGTCTTCTGTTTTTCTCGATCGACAGACAAAAAATACAGTCCGATCAGAAGGAGCAAAGAAAAATCCCGGTGATCGACGACCCAAGGAATGAGAAATCCGGCCAAAATGAGTTGCGGACCGGACAGACCCCATTTGATCAGAAGCGCGAAAAGGAAGACAGCGCCCAAAAAGGCAAGGAGGACATAGGTCATTTCCGTTGCGAAAAAATAATGCCCTTCCCCGAAGAGAAACATGGAAAGCAGACCCGGCACGTAATCCATCGCCCCATGAATCGTCAAAGGGAGGAAACTTGTCTCCCGAAGAAGGGTCAGCAAGGAGGCGAAATATTCTCCGTAGTGGAAATAATCGTCCAGAACGCCGTCTTTCAAACACAGACGAATATTCGCAAAGGATAACGACAGGGCGACGAACGCGGTGATGATTTCAAGCCTTCGCCTGGGCGACTTGCCGAAGCTTTCATCGGTCACGAGATCACCTCCATGGAGGCCCCACCTTTCTCATCGCGCCTGTGCCAGTTGACCGCTGTTTCAAGGATTTTCCCGATATCTTTATGCGCCGCTTCCCACCCCATGACCCTTCGAGCCTTCGAAACGTCCGCCACCAGATAGGGGGAATCTCCCTCGCGCCTCGGGGCGGGTCTGTCGTTGACATCGAGT
>CAZPTW010000353.1:0-3822 GCA_964589235.1 uncultured Smithella sp.
ATCGGGAAGCCGTTTGTCGAGGGTGCGCAGGTTCTCGGTGAAATCGTCAAACAAACCCAAGGCCCCAAAGTGATCATCGGTAAGCAGAAACGCCGTAAGGGGTATCGTAAGAAAACCGGACACCGCCAGGAACTAACCAGTATGAAGATTAAGAAGATTTCGATATAGGCGGAGGACATCATGGCACATAAAAAAGGACAAGGAAGCTCACGCAACGGAAGAGACTCCAATTCACAGCGACGCGGTGTCAAAGTTTTCGGCGGACAAAAGATCAATGCGGGCTCCATCATCGTTCGGCAGGTGGGAACAAAAATCCACCCCGGTAACAACGTCGGCATGGGTAAGGATTACACCCTTTTTGCGCTCATCAACGGCGTCGTGAAATATGAAAGGCTGGACAAAACCCGCAAAAAGGTCAGTGTTTACGAGGCCGCCTAAGACGGTTCACAAAATCTTGCTTCCAAAGGCGCTTAACCCCTAAGCGCCTTTTTTCTTGGATTTTCAAGGGGCCAAGGGGTGCAAACGGCCTCCAAAAGAGAAAACGACGGGCGATGACCGTATGAAATTTGTCGACGAAGTGAAAGTGTATGTCCGGGCGGGACACGGCGGCGCGGGCGCGGTGAGTTTCCGGAGGGAAAAGTACGTTCCGAAAGGCGGCCCGGACGGCGGAAACGGCGGAAAAGGCGGCGACGTGGTTTTACGTGCGACGACCAGTCACCACACCCTGCTGGATCTGAAATATCGCCAACCCCTCTACGCGGAAAACGGGGGGAACGGGGGGGGCAACAACCGCACGGGACACAGCGCCGAAGATCTCCTCGTGGAAGTTCCCGTCGGGACCGTCGTCAAAGATTTTGAAACGGACGAAATACTGGCTGATTTGACTTACGCCGGCCAAACCTATATTGCGGCGGCCGGCGGTATCGGCGGGAAAGGTAACGCGCACTTCAAAACATCCACACATCAAACACCCCGCTTCGCCCAAGAGGGCAAGGAGGGCGAAGCGCGCACACTCAAACTCGAACTGAAACTCCTGGCCGATGTCGGCTTGGTGGGATTTCCCAACGCGGGCAAGTCAACGTTCATTTCCCGTGTTTCCGCGGCACGCCCTAAAATCGCCGATTACCCATTCACGACTTTAACCCCGCATCTCGGCGTCGTCAAACACGGCGACGCGCCATCCTTTGTCATTGCGGATATCCCCGGTTTGATCGAGGGCGCGCATGAGGGAATGGGGATGGGCATTCAGTTTCTGCGCCATGTCGAACGCACGTCTGTCCTCCTCCATTTGATCGATATCTCCGATGCCGCACACCCAAGCGCCTGGGATAACTTCAATGCCATCAACCGGGAATTGGCGCTTTACAACCCCAGTCTCCTCGAAAAAACTCAAATCGCAGCGCTCAACAAGATCGACCTTCCGCACGTGCGGGGGCAAGTCGAAAAAACCATTGCGCAATTTTCGAAAAAAGGGATAATACTGTATCCGTTTTCCGCCGTAACCGGCGAAGGATTGAAGGACCTGTTGGATAAAATCATAACGCTTTTAGATCATAAAGAACAAGACATTCCATGAACAATATCCGTTTGGACACTATCTCTCCTACCAAAAAAGTCTTAATCAAAGTCGGATCGGCTGTGCTGACCGGCTCGGACGGCCTGGATCTCAAAATCATCGACTCCCTGGTTCAGGAGATGTGCGATCTGACGCGCAGGGGCTACTCCATCGTCTTGGTGAGTTCCGGCGCCATCGCGTCGGGCAAACATCGGCTGGGGATCACCGGCAACGTCAAGAGTATGCCGGAAAAACAGGCGTTAGCGGCCATCGGCCAAGGGCGTCTCATGCGGATCTATTCAAAGGCTTTTGAAAAAAACCGCCTCTACGTCGGGCAAATCCTCCTGACAATGTCGGATCTGACCGATCGGCAGCGTTACCTCAACATCCGCAACACACTGTCCACCTTGATGGAATGGCGCGTGACTCCGATTATCAACGAAAACGACACCGTCGCCGTCGATGAAATCAAGTTCGGTGACAACGACAATCTGGCCGCCATGATCGCCAACGTTATCGAGGCAGATTTGTTTATCAATCTGACTGTCACCGACGGGCTCTATGACTCCAACCCCTCGGTATCCAAAAAAGCCAAACGCATCGAACTGGTCCGCGAAATCACGGAGGAGATCGAAGCGATGGCGACCGCTGATACCTCGTCTGTCGGGACAGGAGGCATGAAAAGCAAAATCGCGGCGGCCAAGAAGGTCACCAGCCTGGGCATCCCCTGTATCATCGCGCCGGGTAAGCGCAAAAAGGTCCTCACCGATATTCTGGCGGGTCGGGACATCGGGACCTTGTTTTTACCCCAAAAAACCCGCCTGGCCAGCCGGAAATATTGGATCGCCAACACATTGCGTCCGCGCGGACGGCTGATCCTCGACGACGGCGCGAAAAAAGCCATCTTGGAGAAAGGCAAAAGCCTGTTGCCTTCGGGCGTCACGGCCGTGGAGGGAAGATTCGCCCAGGGCGACCCAGTCGTTTGTATCGATCAAAACGGCACAACGATCGCCAAGGGGCTTGTAAACTTCGACGCCGAGGATATGCGAAAAATCATGGGGCTGAAGACATCGCAGATCGCCGCCGCGATCGGGCACAAAGATTACGACGAAGTCATCCATCGAGACAATTTGGTCGTCACAGGACCGGTAAAGAAAATCAAAGGCTGATCCGATAACGACTGAAAGATTGATTTCAATCAAAAAGGAGAGGCCACATGCTTCCGCTTATTGTCTTGATCATCATCATCGCCATCGTCGCGTTTTATTTCGTCGGCGTCTACAACAAACTCGTTTCACTTCGCAATTTGTACGCCAACGCCTATGCTCAAATCGACGTACAACTCAAACGCCGCTATGATTTGATTCCCAATCTGGTGGAATCGGCCAAAGGGTATCTGGCTCATGAGCGAGCGACCCTGGAAGCCGTCATCAAAGCCCGCGACACGGCGCTGAACGCCAGTAAGATCGCCGCCGTTTCGCCGGGGCATCCGGTCGCCATGTCGGGCCTCAACGAGGCCGAGGGAACGCTTACCGGAATGCTCTCCAGACTCATGGCCCTTGTGGAAGCTTATCCCGACTTAAAAGCCGACAAAACCATCAGCGATGTCATGGAAGAATTGACCTCGACGGAAAACCGGATCGGCTTTGCCCGTCAGGCTTACAACGACGCAGTCACCCAATACAACATTCGCCGGGAACAGTTCCCCGAAAATGTCATCTCGTCCACTTTCGGATTTGAGAAAGCGGCGCTTTTGGTTGCCGTCGAGAAAGCTCAAGAGCGGCAAGCGCCGAAGGTGTCATTCACATAAAGAAAAGATCTCCCGCAATGAAATGATCAAGCGCGGGGCAAGTCTTCGCCGTGGACAATCGTTTGAATGAAACGACGTACGCCGACACCCAGTTATGACTCCGGATAACCCGACTCATTTTTTCGCCAGACAGGAACGCGCCCGCCGGAACTGCAGACATCAGTTGCTCGTTTTTACCGGCGCCGTCTTGATTATCGTTTTTATCACGACGATTGCTTTGCGTTTCGTCTGGTATTTGTACCTGGAAATCCAGTCCGCCGCCCATATGGATCCCACGCAAGCACAAGCCTACGCGCGCAAACTGTCGGGTTTCACGCTCTTTGATCCGGCCTCCTTTCTGATTGTGGCCAGCGCCGTCGTCACCGTCATCCTCGCGGCTTGTTTATACAAATTGCAGACGCTCAAACAAGGCGGATCCGCCGTGGCGGAAATGCTCGGCGCAAAGCGGGTCTTTCCG
>CAZPTW010000354.1:0-3819 GCA_964589235.1 uncultured Smithella sp.
TCTAAAATGACATCCAACACGCCGCTTGCCTCGCCGGCTTTAATCATATTGACATAAAGTTTGGGAAATATCTTCGGATGTTCCATGAGGGCGTCGGAAAAAGTTTTGCCGCCGCGAATCGCCGTTAAAACGGATTGAATGACCGTTTTCATCCCTTTGCTTTCAAAGACGTCGGATAACACATTGAGGCTGCGATCAAGCGGCAACCCCGCATTGAGGAGCACATACAACTCCGATGTAAAAACCTGCAATTCATCTTTGGACGATTTCGCGCCTGATTGATCTTTGAAGCGTTTTTGAATTTTAATCGTGATGGGAATGAGACCGGAATTTTGTAATCGTTCGATGGCGCTTTTTTTATCCGGAGCGTCGATTTGACCTTCCTGAATCTGACCACTGCGCGTCGATGCGCGGTAAGCGTAAAATGCCAAAGTCTACACCTCTTGAGTGACACGAAAAATTTCACTTATGGTCGTAACACCCGCCGCAACCTTACGGCCTCCATCTTCAATGAGCGTTTTCATTCCATTTCTACAGGCGGCCTGTTGAATTTTCATGACATCCGCTTGTTTGATGATCAACTGCTGAATTTCATCATTGACGACAAGCAGTTCGAAAATGCCACTTCTCCCGTAATAACCGGTATTGGCGCATCGGTCGCATCCCTTTCCTTTATAAAATACTGTATCCCGGCTCAATCCCAAGCTTTGGAGATTCTCCTGACTGATTTCAGTCGGATCGACCTGCTTGCATGACGGGCAAATCATTCTCACGAGGCGTTGCGCCAAAATGCCACGAATGGTTGACGAAAGTAAAAACGCTCCCACTCCCAGATCGATCAAGCGTGTCAGGGCGCTTGGCGCGTCGTTGGTATGCAGAGTCGAAAAAACAAGATGACCGGTCAAGGCCGATTGAATAGCAATTTCCGCCGTCTCTAAATCACGGATTTCACCGATCATGATGATATCCGGATCTTGACGGACGATGTGCCGCAGAACACTTGGGAACGTAAGCCCAATTTGCGGCTTGACCTGAATTTGATTGACACCTTGCAGTTGATATTCCACTGGATCTTCCACGGTGATGATTTTCTTATCCGGTGAATTGATTTTTTCCAAAGCGCCATAGAGCGTGGTCGTTTTTCCGCTGCCGGTTGGACCCGTCACCAGAATAATGCCGTTTGGCCTCATAATCAAGTGATTGAGCGTCGAGAGAGTATCGGCATGAAATCCCATTTGCTCCAGGTCGATGACAATGTTTTCTTTGTCCAGGATTCTCATCACCAGACTTTCTCCATGAAGCACGGGGATCGTCGAAACACGCAGATCGATGTCCTTTTCCAATACTTTCGCACGAATGCGGCCATCCTGAGGAAGTCTTCTTTCGGCGATATTGAGTTTAGCCATGAGTTTGATTCGGGACACAATCGCCGCTTGAAGTTTTTTAGGAATCGTTTCAACATCATGCAAGACGCCGTCGATCCGATAACGGACCTTCAATTCCTCTTTAAAAGGTTCAATATGAATGTCACTGGCGCGGTTTTCCACGGCCCGACTTAAGAACAAATTGACCAGTTTGATTACAGGCGCTTCCGATGCCATGTCCTTGAGTTGGCCTACGTTTTCGTCATCCTCCCCCAGAAATTGGAGTCCATCATCTCCTATATCCTCGATGATACTTCCAACATCTTGTCCTTCCTGAGTGTAAAATCTGGATATGAAATCACTGATCACTCTTTCATCGCAGGTATGAACCTGGACATCGAAAGAAGTTACAACAGAGACTGCGTCGATTGCCGCCCTGTCGTTGGGATTTGCCATAACGACTTTTAAAACACCATCTTTCAGTTCGATAGGAATAATCTTGTTTTCGCGAATAAACCTCGCTGGGATTTCTTCAATGAAAAAAGGCATTTTAGGCATCTCGTCGGGAGAGAGATGGATAAATGATTTCGCTTGCATGACCATCCTCCGTGGTGGAAGCTTTTCACTATTCTTGTTTAAACGATGTTGTCAAGTATTTTAGTTTCATTCTGACGGCAAGGCAAGAATAAAATGGCGATTCGGAAACGACTTGACAATGAAACATCATATTGTTATTAAAATAACATTCCGGCGATGGAGTCCGCCGAAAATGCCATGTCGGGCTAATGACTCCTGCAAATGATAGGGATGCCGATGCAGGGGATGGATAGACAAGGACATTGCTCGACGGGCGTGAAAAATTCATTTCTACCAGCCGTGATTTTCTCCCTGAATATCCTTAAGTTTTGATCCCTTGACGTTCCAAGTGAACACCACCTCGCATAAGGCATCAATCGTTCAAGTGATTTGAAGAAATTGAGAGATCTTGATGCCATCTCAGTTTTTCTGTCCTCAATGCTGGAAAGAAATCGACGAAAAAGCCGATCAATGCCTCTCTTGCGGCTATCAACTTGAAAAATATAAAACGCTCTCCTACGAAGAGAAACTAATGAATGCGCTTCACCACCCGCTCCGAGAAAACAGAATGATAGCGATCCAAGTGCTTGGCGAGTTGCAGAGCCGTTCCGTTTTGCCTCTCTTCGCCTCTCTTCTGAAAACGGAAGAAGATTTTTTTGTCATCCGTGAAATCATGATCGCTTTAAAAAAGATCGGAGGCCCGAAGAGTGAAGAGATGCTTCATCGACTCGAAGCGCATCCATCCCGGTTGGTCAAAAACGAAGCAAAGCGGCTGCTGGGTGACAGAAAATGAAAGACATATCTCACGGCAAACCGGCGCTGCCCGAACTTAACATTGGAATGCGAAAATGTATCGGTCTTCGGAAAAAATAATGGTCTTGATCGAACGGTTGAATTCACTCAGTGACGGCGATCACGCGGTCGATCTCCTTGTGGGGGAAGGTCAGGAAGCCGTAGAACCGCTTAGACACTATCTTCTGGATGGCAAACCTAGTCATCTCTTTCAACCCCGACAGCTTGCAGTGACTGCCTTGGCAGGTCTCGGCGCAAAAGATGTCCTGATTGAATACCTCTATGCACCGAAAGAGATCGTGGATCCTCTGGTTCGCTTCGGAGAAGAAGCCGTTATCAACACGGCGGCCCGATTATTGGCGGTCTGGCAAACCGACGAAGTCTTTGATGCGCTTTTACATGTTGCATCCACACAAGCACCGGCAGGTGTGATAGACGCCCTTGCTTCATTCAAACGTCCTGAAACCATTGAGTTGTTTATTGAAGCTCTCAAAGATGATTTTTCCAGAAACGCCGCTGAAAACGCCCTGAAACAAATGGGAGAAGAGGCCAAATCAGCTCTTTTCAAGATTCTTCTCACGACCCAAGGAGAGACAGACAAAGATCATCCATCCTTGCTGCGTCAAAGGAAAAGCGCGATCAACATCTTGTCGCATGGATCCTTGACCGCCAAAGATTGGCCAGCCGTCAAAATCCTTTTTTCCGATCCCGACCCGGAAATATCGACCACCGCAGTCTGTATGGCCATTCAAATCGCCGGCCAGAACCTCAAAAAGGACCTTCTGAAAAGATTGACGGAGAAAATCCCCTTCGTTTCCTGGGATATCCATGAAGACATTGAGAATTGCCTTGTTGAAAATTATCATCTGGCAAAAAATGAAATTGGAGATCAAATGATGAAATTGAAAACACAAACAGAAAAATCTCAAGCCCGCGATCGCATTCTCCATATCCTGTCAAACGTTCAACGACGCGTTGGAGCGTTGTAAAAGAAAGGATAATAGATTATGCGATGGATGAACCGCAATGTCTTCGCTTTCGGTCTGACCAGTTTGCTTTCAGACTTTTGTCATGAAATGGCCACGGC
>CAZPTW010000355.1:0-3811 GCA_964589235.1 uncultured Smithella sp.
CATCAGTCCCCGGCTTCTCCGGATGAATTTCCGAGGCATATTTAAGGCTGGATTTACCCAGTTCTCCCCTGTACTGATCGGCTGCAATAATCGGCTGCTGATTTTCCGAGATTCGAAGCGTTGGTATTAAATCATAGGTTTCTTTTACAATCACATACAGGGTGTCGACGCCTTTTGGGTTGGGTGAAACATATATCTGCGCTACAAAAGGGGTATCATTCTTTAGTTGAAACATTCCGCATAAATTCCTAGTTAAGTTGAATGGAACCGCCTTTAATTTTATGTGCCCCTCCGGAGCTGCTGGAAATATATTCGCCCCGGATTAAAATCTTTCCCGCTTTTGTCAGCGTAATGCTGGCGTTGCCGCATTTGAGGACAACCTCCTCTTCAGCGCAAAGGACCATGCGCTTGCCGTCCACTAAGGCCTCTTCGGGTTTTCCGGCTTTTCCGGCCACGGCATCGTCCGTCTGCCCCAGAATGTCGCCGAGAAGGGAATACATGGCATCGACGATAATGGGACGGCCCGGATCATTGTTTTCAAACGCCAGCAACACTTCGTTTCCGGCGGGATCGTTTCTGTCCGAAAGTGCCCTCTGGACGGATGCGGTGATGCGAGCCCTGACCGGGCCCGCCGGATTGCCAGGATACTCGACATAAATATGCCCGCTTTTATCCACGCGTTCGATTTTGCCTATCACAACGGTCGCGGCTGTCTCCGCCGGGAGCAACGCTTTTTCGAATGCTTTGAGGTGCGTCAGTGTCTTTTTCATGAAAAGGATCCCTTGCACTAGTTGGAATAAACTTTGTTGGCCATGATGGTGATGCTGCCCGCGTCCATGACGATGGTGGAGGTTCCCACTTTGAACGTGATTTTGCTTTTGGCTTCTAGGGTGTATTCGTTGGCTTCCTCGGTGTGTTTCTTCTCCACTTTTTCGTTTAAATCTCCGTCGACGGTGGATTTACGGTTCCCCTTGACGTACTCGGTCATGTTATTGGCCACGACAACCGCTTTGGCGGCGCCCACTTCTTCCGTCTTGGCCCCGGCGACGGTTTCATTCATGACACCACCGACGGATATCTGGTAAAGGCCGCCGATTGTCAGTTCCTTGGCCGCTCCGATGGTTTCGGCGACATTGATGGCCGTCGTGTCGAACTTGTTCGCCCCGACGGTGAGTGTCATGTTCGCCCCGATGGATTCCGAGTGGTTCCCGCCTACGCTGATGGTCTTATTGGCGCCGATGGTTTCGCTCTGATTAACCCCGACGCTCTTGGTCCGGTTGTTGCCGACGCTCAAGGTTTCGTCGTGCCCGATGGTCTGGCCTTTGTCGTTTTTGATGAGGATATTCCAGTCTTTCTCACCCTGGAGATAGATTTCTTCGCTTCCAGCCCGGTCTTCAAAGCGCAGCTCGTTGTACCCGTTGGAGTTTGGATAGCTTTTGGTCTTGATGGTGCTTCGCGTTTTGTTTGCTGGCAAGTCGTACAGAGGGGGGTTGGCCCCGTTATAGACGCTCCCGACGATGATCGGCCAGTCCGGGTCGCCTTCCATGAAGGCCACCAGCACTTCATCGCCGATTCTGGGAATAAACATCGTCCCCCAGCCGCCTCCCCCCCAGGTCTGGCCGCAGCGCAGCCAGCAGGAACTCTTTTCGTCTTTCTTGCCCAGCCGGTCCCAATGAAACTGCACTTTCACCCGGCCGTATTCGTCAACGTAAATCTCTTCGTTTTCCGGGCCGACCACCGTGGCGGACTGAAGACCGAAAATAATCGGCTTGGGAATCGCCGTTCCCGGTCTCAATGTCACGGAGGATGGAATCACCGTAAAAGCGTTATTGTAGGTGTAGTCTCCCCCGATTCCCGTTTGTTCCCCCAGAACATGCGCCTGAGTCCCCTCGTGCGCCGCGCTTACCACGACATATTCCTTGTCCAACGATGAAAATGGGTGACCGTATAATTTAAATGTAAACCCGGGAGACAGACGGGAACTGTTGCTTACCCCGGATATCGTCTGCTCCATCATTTTATGTTCTTCGAGCCGAATTTTGGCCAGCCGCTTGCCGTCATCCGTGTTGCCGTAATTGTGGGGGAAATCGTAGATTTCATACTTTTCGTTTGTTTCGCCCCGCGCTTCGGATTCCTGATACGCGCTTGGTGTTTTGAAATTATAGGCTGTTTGCGAAATCAGGCCGGGCCGCACTGACCGGAGCTGCATGAACTTTGAAATCGATTCCTCCGATGCGACCATCCCGCCCCCGGATTTATATTTAATGGTGGCTATGCCTTCTATGGGGCGATAGCCAACCGTACTGTTACTGAAAACGAGCAGATGTTTGTCTTTCTGATGCTCAAAGAAATAGTAAATGCCTTCTTCTTCAAGCAATCTTGATATAAATCCCAAATCCGTTTCACGGTATTGAACGCAATACCGACGCTTTTTGAATTTTGCCTCTTCCAAGAGCCGGAATTCATACTTATCCGTTTCAATTTTGTTGTCCTTAAGAATTTCCTTCACAATGTCCGGAACCGTCATGGACTGAAATATCCGGCAGTCCTTGTTGAGGGTCAGAAACCACAAAGACGGAACAACGTTCGCCCGATACGTGTAAAACCGGCCATTTTGGCCCATCAGAATAAAATGGCTGATAACGCCATGAAAATACCTCTCGCCCGGACCGCCTGGTAAAGTCAAAAGTCCTTCCTTCTCAAGCATCTCCTCCGGCTTCTTGATTTTATCCTCGCTGACCAGGGTAAGGTCCATGGTAAAACATGACGATATGCCCTCATTCACCGTAAAGTCCGCGACGGCGACTTTACAGTCGGCATTCAAAACGCTGAACCGTATTTTGCTTTGTTGGATCATGTTGATAAACGCATTAACATCAGTCATGGCGACCCTCCTTGAAATCGATACGCATCCAATATGGATATCCGGCATGCCGTTTACGATCATGGCTCATGATCCGGATTATGATTGTTCATCCCCCGTGTTTTCTCTTTTGTTTCTTCTTGAATTCCGGCGGCGCCTGAGTGTCGGCGGTTATCGGCGGCCGGTCATCTTTCATCAGCCATTTCGCCAGAAAAAAGCCCCGCCGCATTTCCTGGATTTGTTCATAGTCGGCGTTTTGAAAACGGTAGCCAACCTCCTTTTCAATCTTGCGCAAAAGGAGAAGGCGGGTAAGGGCAGGGCCAAAAGTTCTCAAATTGAAATAGGAGAAAGTAACAATTCCAAGAGGTGCTGCAAAAAAGACCGCATTAACCTTTCCGCCGCCGTATAGTTCAAAGATAAGAGGAATGTTTGCCGTAAGCGGTAATACCAGCCATAGCATATCCCGATAGTTCGTTTTATGCGGTTTGGTTGTCAATGCCGGATTGACCTGATGTTTCGTATAATCAATGTATTTTTCAATTTGTTCACGCCACCGGTTCGTTTTACGCCATACTTCAAGCCTTACAGATTCCAGGTACATGCCGATTAACAAAGTCAAAATCACACATGCCATATTTGTATTAAATGCAAACCAGCGGAGTTCCGGGATGCCCGCTAAACGCAAAGCAAAAGCAACTGCACTTCCGATCATTAGTATTTCTATAAGAATAGCAAAGTGAAGAGACATAATGAATGAATGACGCAACGCAAAGTATGAGCGATAGGTTATATATAACCCCTGGATTAGTCCGAAAACCGCACCAAGTGAAGCTACGTTAAGCAGAAGCTTGCTCGATGCACTCTTCAGGTCTTCACTGTACACGATAACAAAAAAGATGGTTAAAAAAAGTGCATTCGCGAATGAATAAACTATCCAAAACTTGGATA
>CAZPTW010000356.1:0-3810 GCA_964589235.1 uncultured Smithella sp.
TTCGTCTTTTCAAGCCAGATCGCTTTTTTGGGCGTCGGGCAGACTTCCTGGCAAACAATACATGGGGTCGCGTGTGCGTAGGGCAGGCATCTCCCTTTATCGATCATCGCCAGCCCGATTTTTATGTTTTCCTTGTCTTTGAGATCCAATTTCTTGATCGCTCCCGTCGGGCAGACCTGACCGCAGAGGGTGCAGCGATATTCACAGTAACCGATGCGGGGGACCAAAACCGGCGACCAGATGCCCTCAAGGCCCGCCTCCAAGAGCGTCGGCTGCAAACCGTTTGTGATGCAGACCTTCATACATTCGCCGCATTTGATGCAGCATGCCAAAAATTGTTTTTCTTCCAGCGAGCCGGGGGGTCTAATCAGTCTGGGGTCAGCGGATCCCGCCTGTTTGTTGACGCCGGACGTCCGAATCAAAGAAGGGGTGGCTATTCCGGCTAAAACCATCGCCAAAATCCTCCTTTTGCTCAAATCGACCACGATGGAAGGCGTTTTATTGAAAAATCTGAATCGTACCGCTTTCTGTGGGCAGGCGTCATCGCAGTTCATACATGTCAGGCATTCCATGGGATGCCCTTTTTCTTTGCCATCGGACGCGTAACCGCCTTGGCAGTCAAGCGCGCAGACGCCGCAGGCGTTGCAGCCTTCACTGACCGACCTTTGCAAAAGGGCGAAACGGGAAAAAACGCCTAAAAGCGCGCCCAGCGGACACAGATATTTGCACCAAAAGCGTTTTTCCAATAAATTCAACCCGAGGATGACGAGAAACAACGCCCCGATGAAAAAGCTTTGATAAAAGAAAGGTTGGTGGAAGGGCAGCCAGAGTTTCTTGAGCAGGGCGTAAATCCATTCCGTTGCTTTGACCAAAACCGGGATGTTCAAATCAAAAAAACCATCGAACAGATTTCTCGTCGCGAGACTTGCTGCAGGATAGATGGACAGAGCCAATGACCGGATCAGAAGTGAAATCGGATCGAATAATCCGGCAAGCTGCAGGGAGAAGAGGGATGCGGTCAGAAGAAAGATTAAAAGGGCGTATTTCAGCCAGTAAAGGTTTCGAGGGGGTCGGTCGGACCGTTTCTGGAGGGAGCCGATCATGTTGTTGAGTGTTCCCAGAGGACAAATCCATCCGCAAAAAACCCGTCCTAAAATGACGGTGGCTAAGATGACACCGAAGGCGAGGAAGAAGGCGCGATAGCCTGTCCGGCTTGAAAAAAAAGTGGTGAGAAAAATCAGAGGATCGGCATCTAGAAATATTTTTACGGGGTAGCCGAGGTCGTCGGCTCCTTTCGATTCCGTCTGGAGAAAAAGCCATAAAAACAGGAGCAGGAAAAGGCCCTGCGATCCCATGCGAAGTTTTCTTATCATGTGTCAGGTCGTTATTCTTTTGATCGTCAATTGATCTAAATCCATCCTGCCGAGCCCTGCTTTTTGCCCTGCCGTGACGTATCCGAGATCCGTTCCTTTCATTCCGAAAAGGGTGGCGCCAAAAGCGTCCATGGCCACCTGATCCCTCCCGGCGGCCACGATATTGAGCCGTTTCACGTCGGAGAGATTTCCTCCTTGGGGACCGTTGGCTGTCAGAATCCGAACGGCGTCCAAAACAACCAACACGGGTTTGATGGTCATCGCCAGATCGACCAACGCCCCGTCGATTCGCTGATGGATTCTGCCGCGGTGACCGCCCATGACACCCATCAGATTTTTCATGCCCAAGGTCAGCGTGGATAGACCATGGGTTTTGGCGATGGGGATATTGATGACTTTATCGGCTTCGAGAGCGTCGACATAGAGGGGCCACGATTTTAAAGCGATACCCGGCAGTTGGACGTCTCGGAATTTTCTTTCGTCGATAAAACTGACGGAGGCGCCCGCCCGTGCGGCCGCCTCCCCGATGCCGCTTTGTTTGTAACAGCGCCTGGGGTCACCGACCGTATGGTCAAAGACTTTCACCTGCTTTGCTCCTGCCTCATAGCAGAGGGAAACGACCGCCGAAACCACATCGGGATTGGTGTTTGCTGCATATTCCGGCAGTCGATCCCATCCAATGTTCGGTTTGACGACCACGATATCTCCTCTGGAGACGAAAGCTTTGATGCCGCCCAAGGCATTGATGGCGGCTTTTGCCACGGACGCGGGCGACGAGCCATGAGCCACCGCGATATCGGGTCTTTCAGCGGCCGTGAGTCTTTTGGCGAAAAGGGCGTGAGAACCGGGGACGGTCAAGACGACGCCGGCCCACAGCGCTGTTTTCAAAAAGTCTCTCCGATGCATTTTCTAAACTCCTTTCTTTGCCAAGGCGCAAAAAGAGCGAAAAAGTCGTCTGAATAATCCAACAGCGCAGACCGGCCGGATTCAAGACCCCGGACCTCATCTGAAAACGATAAATGCGATGCTTACAAGTATAGGGAAAGAGAAACATTTCGTCAATATAAATCGGCGGCTATGTAAGGAGCACATCATTTGTGCGGTGTTTTAGCACGTCAACTGTCCGGTTGATCGGCTGCCTTTGTGACGGTGGCGGATGAGACGGATGGAGTATCTACAGGAGCTCCGGAAGACGCAAAATGATAGGATAGCCTGCATCCTCCAACACCGACTGGTCAAAAAGGTGGGGCTCCCTACCAGGTCCCCATGGGACAAGCTGATTGTTACATTGAAAGAAAACCATTGGCCGGCAAAAAACAGGGAGCTTGGACAAAACCGCTCGGGGACGCGGCTTTTGTTTCCGGGCTGAGGGCAGTTAAAGGGGATTCTTTACAAGCGTCATGAGCGGACTGCCGCGCCGGTCCTTGATATCGTTTTGATGCGAGGGCGTTTTGGATGGCGCCGGGTCGGTCCCGTTGTCACGACGTTCGGGTGAAAAGAAACGTTTTTCTCTCATGTGGGATGAAACAGGATTTTTTCAATTTGCCATGGGCGGGGGTGGAGGGATGGTGCGATAGTCATCAGGTGTATCGATATCGACGAGAATGCCGGGATCGGGAATATCGACATTCCGCGCCAGACCGGCAAATCGTGCAAGGAGCGCGCGCATACCGCCTGGTTCGCTGAAGGTTTCGATAGCCGGAATCAACGAGACGGGAATCAGGGGGGGGTGTCCCCGACGGCCGTTATGGCACGGATAACAAATGCGGGTCGGATCGGCATCGTGAGCTCTCAAGAGGATGGAAAGAGTTTCCGGACGAATCAAAGGCATGTCCGCCGGCTGAAGAAAAAAGGCTGCACAATCCGCGCCAAAGCGTTTTACCCCCGTTTGGATGGAGGAAAACATACCCTGGTCATACCGTTCGTTGACAATCCAAGAAACGTGATGTGCATCCAGCAGAGGTTTGAGTTCGTCGGCCCGATGTCCCAACACCACCAGGATGTTCCAAATGCCGGCGGACCGGTAGGCGGCGGTGAGGGTTTCGATGAATGTAAGTCCCCGACATTTCAGAAGCGGCTTGAACTCGCCCATGCGTGCCGAGCGGCCTGCAGCGAGGATGAGCGCGGAAATTTTCTGACACGACATCATGTTGGCGCAAACCTCCCAAGAGAGGCTCTGACTATCACAGAAGATGTCTATACACAACAAACTCGAGGAAACCCAAAAAGATCAATCAACTGAACCAGGTATGCGCAAAGCCGGTGGATGAGACGAAGGTGCCTGAGCAGAAATCCCAGGAAAGAAACAATGAATCCGGCGTTTGGCTTTGGGTGATTGACGCTTTGGGTCAAACGAAGGCACAAACTCCAATCACCGACAAGGGGGGTGAAATGCCCTGGACAGCACGATCTCCATCTGGCTTTTTTCCGGGGGCTT
>CAZPTW010000357.1:0-3801 GCA_964589235.1 uncultured Smithella sp.
ATGACATACTTTTGATGGTTCAAGACGATGCAGAAATTTTTTCTAACAGGGTCTTCTTCAATAAATTCGGCAAGTTGATAATAACTTTTTCTTAAAAAACGCGCCGGAAACTCACCTCTTTTGATCCGACAGTACATGACGTTGTTTTGTCCTACGAAAAGAGATTTCACATCAAGCGTCTCAACTTCACCGTCACTTAAGATGATTTCAATTTGTTCACAGCCGTTTTCCGGGGACCTGGTTTTGTAAACAGCCGTGACGACAAAAGGGGTGTCTTCCACATCGATGTAGTAAATTTCTCCATTTAATTCAATGAAGTATTTTCCATTTTCATCTCTATGTAGATGATCGAAAAAGATGCGCAGAATGTCTTTACGGAACATGTGCGCGCCACGGTAATACCAAATCCCGTCTTTATCTATTTTAATATCACTTGATTCCATTTAAAAAACTTTTCTACTGTCGATTAAGATTGTAACCGGTCCATTATTGACAAGCTCCACCTGCATCGCTTCTTGGAATTTTCCTGTGGCCAATTTCTTCACTTTCAAAGCTGCCTGAGATAGGAAATATTCATAAAGCTCGTTTGCTTTGGCTGGTTCCTCGGCTCGGCCGAACGAGGGGCGTCTCCCTTTGACACAGTCTCCAAGCAACGTAAACTGAGAAACAACCATCATCTCCGCGTTCATATCGGCGACAGAGAGATTCATTTTACCTTGGTCATCTTCAAATATTCTTAAGTGGATGGTTTTTTCGAGAATATAATCCGCATCATTTTTGGAGTCATCTTTTTCCACCCCGAGCAAAACCAACAACCCTTGATTGATCGACGAAAACTCCTTAGAATTTATTTTAACGCATGCTCGGTCAACTCTTTGAATTACAGCGCGCATGAAAAAACCTGCCTAAAATGGTTGGCATGCTAGCAGTAATTTTATTGCTCTTCAAGATCTTAGTTTAAAAGTTCTCGATAATGGTGAATTTCACAGGTAAATAAATGAAAATAACCAGCCGATAAAACAAATAATCGTTTTATTGGTGATTCAAATCACAGAATATTTTGTTTCATAACCGATAAAAAAAATGAAGAAAATGAAAGACGGGTAAGCCCCTCAATGGGCCAAAATATTTAAGGTATCGTTTTTTAAGCGTGAATCATTTTTTAAAAGGGGGAAGGATCCCTCACGGGTGGAATGATGTATAATCAATTGGCATTTGTATTGCATTTTTTATTGGTATGAGCATTAGAATTCAGATCAGAAGACATAACGGCTTCAGTCTGGTGGAATTACTGATTGTCATCGCGATTGTGGCGATTATAGGCGGTATTGCGGCCTTCTCGTGGCAACGTTATGTCAATAATGCCAATCTCCGTACAGCTGCGCGTGAGATTGTATCTGACATCGAGCAGTATCGAGCAAAAGCCATTTCCGAAAATAGAATATACATCATTAAATTCTTTCCTGATTCAAATAGTTATTATATTATTTACGCGGACCCGACCGCGACGCACCCCTTGGTCTTCATCACGAAAATGATGTCAGACTTTGGCAGCGGTATTCGTCTGACCAACGCCAATTACATCGATTCTTTGGATAGCAATTGGATCATGTTTGAGCCGCGTGGCACCGTTACGGCGGGAATGACGACATTGACCAATTCCCGAGCGTCAACAGCCACCATTACATCGAATATAACGGGGAAATCGGTTGTTCAGTTTGCGATGCAATAACACAGAGCATAAATCTGATTGGCACGGATCATGATTGACACATTGTTTAGACAAAAATTGAACGAAAAGGGTTTTGGGCTCCTGGAGGTTGTGATTGCCGTTTTCATGACCGCTGTAGGAATTTTGGCGATCTTTTCCCTTTTATCACCCGCTTGGAGAACCGTTGGACGATCCGATTCGCTCGGACGGGCCTCTGGAATTCTTTATGAGCAATTAATGAGGCAAGAATCCAGAATCATGAATCCTTGTTGCAAAATAGAGGTAGGGACATTGCCCACAACGGTGTACACGAGTGGGCAAGCCTCGGCTCAACCGGGTGACGCTCAGTTCAATGTCACCACGAACATTACCTCCGTGGCGACGAATGTATGGAGAGTCTCTGTCAGAGTCGCGTGGCCGGGGAACGCGGGGATTTCTGAAAGCCTGGTCGTCACGAGACAGCAGGGTTTTCTTTTCCCCGCCACCTGCAGTGTAGGAAATGAGATATGTCAATAAGCAGCAATTCCAAAGGTTTTACACTCGTTGAAATCATCACGGCTTTGGGCGTATCCATGGTCCTTTTGGGAGGTATTTATCTTGCAATCAATTCAACCCAAAGGCACTCCTCATCCATCGAACGGCGAGTGGTCGCCCAGCAAGATGTCAAACCCGCTTTGGATATCATCGCCCTTGAACTCAGCATGGTCTCCTACAACCCCACGTACACGACCAATATCTGGGTCAATCCCTCGACATGCGCGTTTGATGCGTCAACTCCGCAGGTGTATCGCGGCCTTCAGCTGGCAACAGCCAATTCAATCGTCGTCGAAATGGATGCCACGGGTTCCGCAGGCAACGACGGGGACGGCGCACTGGACGACGCAAACGAAGTCATTCGATATACATACGACGTGGCCAATGAAACCATCCTGCGGGGAACCAATTGCGGGACAAATCAACCTTTTCTGGGCTCGGCTGTCGCCGGACAGAAAGCGGTGCGTGTCATTAATAACAGCCTGGGGATTCCCGTTTTTCGTTACTTTAACGGCCAGGGCGCCGAAATCGCTGTAAGCGGGACAGACCTGGGTGGGCAGATCCCCAATGTGCGACGTATTGAAATCGTTCTGGCGGTTGAAACAGAGGACGTCGATGCCAACAGTGGACAACGTAAAAAACTTATTTATTCGACAAGTGTCATCCCGAGGAATCATGCGATTCAGTGGTAAAAAAATTCTAAGGTCGCAAAAGGGTTTTGTTCTTCTGACAGCCATCATTGCCTGCGTCATTCTTCTGGCGCTTACAGCCTTGGTGATCAATCTATCGACGGGCGACTTGAGGGTCAGTTCCCAAAGTGTCGGCCACAAGAAGGCGATGAGCGCGGCGGAGGCAGGCATTCACCGATTGATGCAGAATTTTGATCCATTGAACACGACCGCATCGGCCGTGATAGATATCCAAGTGGACTCGACCAATGACCCCGCGTCGGTTTATACAATATCGACCCCCAGCATTCCCACTACCAGCCCAACCTTTCTCCCTTTGTCGGGATATTCCATCGGAGGCGGCCAACAATGGGGACAGCGGGTTTTCACTGTGGATGTCACCGGAAGAAACACAAACTACAGAACAATCGTCACGATTGGGACCGGCATTGGTTACGGTCCTGTGGAAAGTTCAACTATGATGCGCTAAGGAGGCCCTATGAAATTTCAGAGGCTTTTTTCCAGTATCTTGGGAATCGCCCTTTTGTTATTGATCGCAACGTCAAGTTACGGAACACAACCTGAGGCGGGAGAAGAAGCGCTTTTCGTTTCCTCGACACAGCCCGATGCATTGATTCTTCTTGATTTATCGGGAAGCATGGCCTGGAATCCGGGAGGAGACGACAGAAAGTATGGATCGTCCCTCAGCTGTGTCCCCGACTCGACGAATTGCAGTGGCATAGGATGCAGCGGTGGATATTGCACCTCGTCGAAGACCAATTGCGCAACGGATTGCAGCCGCCTTGCCATTGCAAAAACCGCAATCAAAAAACTCCTGGACGACAACAATGACGGCACAATCAATTCAGCGGATGAGGCGAGCCTCGG